>JBDRFW010000147.1:0-2521 GCA_043818415.1 Chloroflexota bacterium
TAGCCGGGAAGCGCATCGTGGTGACAGCCGGCGGCACCCAGGAGCCAATCGACCCCGCCCGGCACATCGGCAACCGCTCCTCCGGGAAGATGGGCTATGCCCTGGCCGGGGCCGCCCGTGATAGAGGGGCGGAGGTGGTACTAATCACCGCCGCCGCCACGGCAACGCCACCCGACGGAGTCGAGGTCGTCCGGGTGAAGACGGCGGCCGAGATGAAGCAGGCGGTGACCGGGGCGGTCAAAAAGGCCGACGCCCTGGTGATGGCGGCGGCCGTGGCCGACTACCAGCCGAAGACCACCTCTAAAACCAAGATTAAGAAAGAAAGCCCCGGCCTGACGCTGGAGCTGGTGAGGACGCCGGATATTTTAGCCGAAGTGAAGGGAAATTTTATTAAAGTAGGCTTCGCCGCCGAGAGCGAGAGAATGGTCGCCAACGCCAGGAAGAAGCTCAGGGAGAAGGGGCTCGACCTCATCGTGGCCAACGACATCACCGCCGCCGACAGCGGTTTCGAAGCGGATACCAACCGGGTAACCCTGATTGGCAAAGACGGCAGGGCGGAAGCCCTGCCCCTGCTGACCAAGCGGGAGGTGGCGGACAGGGTGCTGGATAGGGTGGTGGGACTGCTGAAATAACGAGGCATGATGGGTAAAACAATCCGATACGCGTTTATTACCGCAACTCTGGCCTATCTTGCCGCAGCGGTTCTGCTCACCGTCTTTTACCTCGAGCAGACGGGATGGAGCCGGATAGACAATGAAACCGGCACGTTCCTGATAAGCGGCCTGACACTGGGACTATCCGAATTAAAATGGTGGGGGCATTTTTATCCCCTGGCGGTCCTGGTACCCTGGCTGGGCTCGACGCTGGTGCTGGCGCTCCTGGTGCGTTATCTCGACGGGAGCGTGCCACGCCGGCGGATATTCGGCGGGGTCAGCATCTCGGTATATTATCTGGCTAACTGGCTCTCTCTGATAATCGAGGAACTCGTTAAATACGGTGGGACTATCCAGAGCGACATGGGGTACTCCGGCTACCTGACGTTGTTTATCTGGCCCGCGGCCGGCTTCGGGCTGGGATACCTGGCCGCGATGATAGCCGGGAAAATAGTACCGGGCCAGGTTCCCGATTAGCCGTTGCTACCGGAAAGAGGTCCAATCAACTCCAGATTCTAGAAAGGTTGTCATGCCAGAAACACCCGATAGAGAAGAGATGCCCAAGGCCTACGAGCCGGGCAGGGTCGAGCGGAAATGGTACCAGTTCTGGATGGAGAAAGGCTATTTCACGCCGGAAATAGACCCCAAGAAAAAGCCCTTCGTTATCATCATGCCGCCGCCCAACGTCACCGGCGGCCTGCACGTCGGCCACGCTTTGACCGCCGCCATCGAGGACATCTTGACACGCTGGCACCGCATGAAGGGCGAGCCGACCCTCTGGCTGCCCGGCTTCGACCACGCCGGCATCGCCACCCAGGTGGTCGTGGAAAGGCAGCTGGCCGCCGAGGGCCTCGACCGTCACCAAGTAGGCCGGGAGAAGTTCCAGGCGAGGGTGTGGGACTGGGCGCAGGAGTGCCATCAGACCATCGTCGAGCAGCACCAGCGGCTGGGCATATCGTGCGACTGGACCCGGGAGCGCTTCACCCTGGACGATGGGCCGAGCCGGGCGGTGCGCGCTGCCTTCGTGAGACTCTACGAGAAGGGTTTGATATACCGCGGGGAACGGATAATCAACCGCTGCCCCCGCTGCGCCACCGCCCTTTCCGACCTCGAGGTGAACCACCAGGACATCAACGGCCACCTCTGGTACGTCCGCTACCCGCTGGTGGAGGACAAGACCAAGTTTATCACCGTGGCCACCACCCGCCCGGAGACCATCCTCGGGGACACGGCCGTGGCCGTAAATCCTAAAGACAAACGCTTCCGGGGGATGGTGGGGAAAAGGGTGCTCCTGCCCGCCGTCAACCGGGAAATCCCCATCGTGGCCGACGAGGCGGTAGACCCTGCCTTCGGGACGGGCGCCGTGAAAATCACCCCCGCCCACGACCCCGTGGACTTCGAGGTGGCCCAGCGCCAGGACCTGCCCCTGATAAACATCTTCAACCCGGACGCCACCATGAACGGGAACGCCGGGCCGTATCAAGGCCTGGACCGGTTCGCCTGCCGCCAGGCGATACTGGCCGACCTCGAAAAGGCCGGTCAGCTGGTCAAGACGGAGCCCTACAGCCACGCCGTGGGGCACTGCCACCGCTGCGGCACCATCGTCGAGCCCGTCGCCAGCCGGCAGTGGTTCGTCAAAATGGAGCCGCTGGCCGCGCCGGCCATCAAGGCGGTACAGGACGGGCGCATCGATATCCTCCCCCAGCGCTTCACCAAGGTCTATCTCAACTGGATGGAGAACATCCGCGACTGGTGTATCAGCCGGCAGCTCTGGTGGGGACACCGCATTCCGGTCTGGTACTGCGGCGAATGCGACGCCCTGACGGTGTCCGTGGAAACGCCGACCGCCTGCTCCGGCTGCGGCTCTA
>JBDRFW010000148.1:0-3064 GCA_043818415.1 Chloroflexota bacterium
TGGTGATCGAACGCGAGCTTATCGGCGGCCAGGTATCGTATGCGCCGCTGCTGGAGAACTACCCCGGTTTCCCAGAAGGCCTGGCCGGCCCGGATATCTGCGACCTGATGGAGAAACAGGCCAGGAAGTACGGCGCCGAAATCGTCTTCGAGACTGTCTCCGGCCTGGCCGTCAGCTCCGGCAAAAAGACCGTCCGCGCCGGTGATGCCGAATATGCCGCGAGGGCCGTCATCATCACCTCCGGCTGCCAGCGTGTCCCTCTCGGAGCGCCCGGCGAGAAGGAATTCACCGGCAAGGGGGTCTTCTACTGCGCCACCTGTGACGCACCATTGTTCCGTGATAAAAAAGTAGCCGTCGTCGGGGGCGGCAACTCGGCCATATCCGAGGCCATCCACATGACCAAGTTCGCCTCTTCGGTGAAGATAATCCACCGCCGCGACCAGCTCCGCGCCAGCAAGGTGCTCGAGGAGGAGGCCAGGGCCAATCCGAAAATCGAGTTCATCCTCAGTTCGGTGGTCAAGGCAGTCAAAGGCGACAAGCTGGTCCGGGAAGTGCATCTGGAGAACGTAGCCACCCACACCACATCGGTCATGCCCGTCGACGGCGTGCTGGTGGCCATAGGCACGACGCCGAACACCGATTACCTTAAAGGCATTGTCACCCTTGATGAAGCCGGCTATATCATTACGACCGATACCATGGCCACCAACGTGGCCGGCATCTTCGCCGCCGGGGATATCCGGCACAACTCCATCCGCCAGGTTGCCGCCGCGGTCGGCGACGGGGCGGTGGCGTCAGTGGCTGCCGAACGATTCATAAGCGAACACAAGTAGAGAGGTACGCATGAAAATCATCTTTGTTACCGACGTGGCCGGCCAGGGCAAAGCCGGTGAAGTCAAGGAAGTGGCTGAGGGCTACGGCCGCAACTTCCTGGTACCCAAGGGTCTGGCCATCATCGCCACGACCGGCAAGGAGAAGGAGGCGAACCTCCTGGCCAGGCAACTGGCGCACCGCCAGGCAAAAACCGCCGACGAATTCTCCAAGGTCGCCGCCCAGATCGAAGGCAAGCAAATCAAGTTCAAGGCCAGGGCCGGCGCCAACAACCGGCTTTATGGCGCCATCACCAGCCAGGACATCGCCGACAAGCTGAGCAAGGTGGCCGATTATGCCATCGACAAGCGCAAGCTGGATATCGGCGAGCCGGTCCGATCCCTCGGTACCCACCAGATAGTTGTCAAGCTGGCCAGGAACATTCAGGCCAGGGTGACTGTCATCGTCGAGGCTGAAGAGGAGAAGAAGTGACGCAGGAAAAACTGCCGCCCCACGACAACGAGGCGGAAGAAGCCGTAATCGGTTCTCTCCTGGTTGACGGCGAAGCTATCCACGAAGTCGCCGCCGACCTCAAACCGGACGACTTCTTCGGCGAAAGAAACAAGTGGATTTACGAGGCCTGCCTCGCCCTGTACCAGCGTAACGAGGGCATCAATGAGATTACGGTGGCGCGTGAGTTGGCGCACGATGAGAAGCTGGAGAAGGTTGGCGGGGCCGCCTACCTCAGTCACCTTATTTCCATCGTACCTACCCCGTTCCACATCAAGTACTATGGCGGCATCGTCAACCGGCTGTCCCTGATGCGCCGTCTCATCAGCGCCGGGGGCGAGATAACCCGCATCGGTTTCCGGGCGGACGCCGATGTGGATGCTTCAATGGCCCAGGCCGAAGATGCCCTGTTCCATATCCGGGAACGCCGTCCCCAGGACTTCGTCAGCCTGCGCGACGTCCTCAACCAGTTTTTCGAAGAAGCCGGGGCGGCCCGCGGCGAGGCTCGCGAACGCTCTTCAATTCCCACCGGCTTCCGCGCCCTGGATGATTTCCTCGGCGGCCTGCAGCGTTCGAATCTCATCGTCCTCGCCGCCCGCACCAGCGCCGGCAAAACGAGCCTGGCCCTCAATATCGCCCGGAACGCCGCCGTAAACCAGCGCGCCTGCGTCGCTCTCTTCAGCCTAGAGATGTCCCGAGGCGAGATCGCCGACCGGTTCCTTTCGTCGGAATCCGGGGTCGACTCGCAGAGTGTCCGCCGGGGCGAGTATACCGAAGAGCAGGAAGCCACCATCATGGAGGCCAGCGGCGTACTGTCCGAAGCGCCTATCTTTATCGACGACGAGCCGCAACTCACCGTAATCGAGATGCGCAGCAAGGTGCGGCGGCTCAACTTCGAACACCCGGTGGACCTTGTTATTGTTGACTACCTCCAGTTAATGCAGGGAGAGACCAGCCACGAGAACCGCGTCCAGGAAATCAGCCGCATCACCCGGTCGCTCAAGGGCCTGGCCCGCGAGTTGAACGTGCCGGTGCTGGCTATTTCCCAGCTGAGCCGTCAGGTGGAGTGGCGCGCCTCTCACATCCCGCAGCTTTCCGACCTGCGCGAGTCCGGCTCCATCGAGCAGGACTCCGACGTCGTGCTGCTCGTCTACCGGCCTGAACTCTACACCACGCCTGAGGAGTGGGAGAAATTCCACCCCGACCTAGAGGCCGAGCCCTACCCCAAGGGCATCGCCGAAATCGAGATCGCCAAACACCGCAACGGCCCCATTGGCAAGGTTTCGCTCCGCTTCATCGGCCGGTGCACGCGCTTCGCTGACATCGCAGCGGAAGTCGAGGTAGCATGAAACCCATCCCGTTCCCCGGCTTTCCGGCTCGCATGGACTTTACGTCCGTGCCGACCGTGTTCATAACCCGTCTAATGCCGGAAATCGACGATATCAACGAACTCAAGGCAACGCTTCACCTAATCCAGGCGCTCTACCACAAACGCGGCTATCCGCGCTACGTATCCTTTGCCGAACTGACCGGCGACAACACGCTGCTGGCTGGCCTGAAGCAGGACTGCCATACGCCAGCGGAAACGCTGCGGCGCGCGCTGGACCGAGCCGTCGAACGCGGCGTGGTCGCCAGTCGCCAGGTGGAAAAGAACGGCGAATCGGATGAAATCTTCGTCCTCAACAACGAGGAAGGCCGGAAGACCCTGGACAAGCTGGCACATGGGGAACTCGCCCCCCGAGCC
>JBDRFW010000149.1:0-3994 GCA_043818415.1 Chloroflexota bacterium
AGCAGCTTGACGAAGAAGTCCAGGTGGCGGTAAAGCCCGGCCGGGTCTTCCCGCGCCCGTACCAGGAGCTCGCGGGAGCAGGCGTACTTTACCCTGGGGTCGTCCGAGAGCAGGTCCGTGAGATTGAGCCGGGACATCACCTTTTCACCATATTTATTTTACTACATTTCCAGTGGCGGAGAGGGTGGGATTCGAACCCACGCTACGCTTACGCGTAGACCGCTTTTCGAGAGCGGCACCATCAACCACTCGGACACCTCTCCGAACCTAAGAATTTTAACGTAAAAGGGGGAGTGAGAGCAATAGAGACAAGGCTACCGGCCGAATTACCCCAGCACCTTGAACGTGACCGGCCTGTGTTCTTTCCTGTCCTTCTCGAAGAAAACGTCCCGGGTGCCGCCTTCCCCCACGAGCATGATTTCCACCTGGATAATCGGCCTGTCCACGCGGGTAATCTCCAGCGGGCAGTGGGGGAACCCTACCGGCAGGTTCACTATCGTCGGTTTGGTGAAAACGTGTTTCTCCATCTCCTCGCCGAGGTAAATCACCACCTCCGCCCCGAAGTCCTCCGGGTCAGCCGGGTTGCCCCCGTACCAGGCCAGGAACTCCTGGAAGTTATGGGTATGGCACGGATTATCGGACTTGAACGGCCGGTTGATGAACTGGAGGCCCATCGTCATGTTATAACCCAGCTGCGTGTGCGGTACCATGCGGCCGTCGAAGACGACCCTCCCATCGTCCCCCGAACTTATCTCCACGTGGGGCGGATGCACCACGTACTTATCGTATTTACCCGCCATGCCGTACCTCCCGGAATTTTAAGAACTCGCCGACGGTCAAAGTCGACTGCCAAATTCTAGTCCATTCACGCTCGCGTTGTCAACGCGTGACGGGGTCGCCGAGCGCGATGGCCGTATTGTGATTATTTTGTGACGGTTCCACCGTATTTTGTGACCCGCGTGTGACGTGGTTTCCTTACAATACCTACATTTAGGGCGACTGCCACGATTGCGTGGACTGAAGGAAATGCCACGAAGGTAATGCGCGGTCTGTGTGCGCGAAATTGAGAAGGCAAGACGATTGCCTGGAGGGAGGCCATGATAAACATCGTTAAGCTCAAGGGGTGTAAGCGCTGCGGCGGCGACCTTTTTCTGGACCGCGACTCCGACGGGATTTTTCTTTCCTGCCTGCAGTGCAGCGCCGTCTATGTCCGGCGTATCACGCCCTTCGTCAAGAGGCCGAAGCTCAAGAAGATGTACGCCCGCTGAGACGCCGCCGGCTATTTCTCCCCGTTCTCTCCGGCCGCCTTGCTCTGGAACTCCCGGAGCCAGCGCTTGATACCATCGAGGGCGGGCGGGGCCACGTAAAAGACCTGTATATCCGGCGGGAACTGGACCTGGTGGTTCTCCCTCATGAACAGTATCCCGGTCTCATCTGCCTGGAGGGTCTCATCGATTTTACGGGAGATATACTCGTTCCTCTTCTTGGCGGCCTCGGTGTAGGCCTCATAGACCTTGTTCATCACCCCGGGGTTCTGCAGGCCCATCAGCAGGCAGCGGTTCCAGTCCATGAACTCCGTCAGGGTATCCAGGTCCTCGACCGCCTCCAGCTGCGCCTCTTTCTCCAGGCAGGACTGGATGATGTCGTGGCTGGCCTCGCTCAGCTCCGCGATGGCCTTATCCCCTTCTTCCCCGCCGACGGCGATAAGCTCGTGGTAGATGTGCCTCGCCCGGCCGAGCTTCGCCTCGAGGTCGGCTACCTGCCCGGCCACCTGCTCCCAGTATTTTTTGAGCCTGGCAACGTACTCTTCCGGCGAGTCCTCGGTGCGGTACATCAGGGGAATGAAGTACAGCTTCCGGCCCTTTTTATAGTCCTCCGCCGGGGGTTTCTCTATCCTGCCCAGTTCCTCGGCCATGAAATCGTCTCCCGTTCGTCATAATGCATCATAAAACACCTAGCGCAGCTCCCGGGCGCAGTCCCGGCACACCACGAGTACCGGCAGGAACCGGGTAACACTCCTCATGTCGTCGAGCGGTTTATCCTTGCCGCAGCGCTGGCATTTGAACTTTATCACCAGAGGCTTGGGCGCCTTTTCCTCTTTCTTCGACACTTCGTCGGCCATAGATACTCCTTTAATTCGGTACTTCTTTTTCCATTGATGGCTAGCGGGGCAGCGGGGCGGTCTCCTCGGGTGTCACCACACAGTCGGCAACCTCCTGGCCCGGCGCGATGCCGGCATTGCTGCTGATGATGCAGCGGTTCAGCCTGGCGCCGGTCCCCACGCTGACATTATCCCATAAAATAGCATTTTTCACGAATACGCCTTCCTCCAGGCGGCAGTTCTCCCCGAGGACTACCGGCCCCACGACGGATACCCGGGCGTCAATCCGGCAGCCGCCGCCGACTACCACCGGCCCTGTCACCGAGGCCGAAGGGTGGACGTTAACCCGCGGGCCGTAGCTCAGGCCGCCGTCCAGGCCCGGGAGGAGCGGACTGCATACCGCCGCGGTCAGCAGGTCCATGCTCAGGGAAAAGTACTTGCCCGGCGTCCCCATGTCCAGCCAGTAGCCGCGGTGGGGATACCCGTAGACCGGCTCTCCCATCTCGAGGAGGGTGGGGAAGAGGCCCCGCTCGAACATGTAATGGCCTAGCGGTATGTGCCGCAGCACCTCCGGCTCGAGGATATAGGTGCCGGCGTTTATCCAGTCGGTCGTCGCTTCCTCACGCGGCGGTTTCTCAATGAACGCTTTTACCCGCCGGTCGCTATCCGTTTCCACCACCCCGAAGGCGGAGGGGTCTTCCACCCGATGCAAAGATATGGAGGCTTCGGCCCCTTTTTCACGGTGATGGGTGAACATATCGGCCAGATCAAGGTCGGTAAAAACGTCGCCGTTGAGGACGAAGAAGGTTCCTTCCAGGTGCGCCCCGGCGTTTTTTACAGCGCCGGCGGTGCCCAGGGGTTCCTCCTCCAGGCAGTAGGTCAGCCGCACGCCGCAGGGGCTGCCGTCGCGGAAGTAATCACGGATAACGTCGGGGAGATAGCTCAGTGTCAGGATGATGTCCCTGATACCGAACTGCTTGAGGTAGGCGATGGTATGCTCCATGAAAGGGCGGTTCAGGACCGGCACCATCGATTTAGGCGCGGTATTGGTGAGCGGCTGGAGTCGCGTCCCGGGGCCGCCCACCAGGACGACCGCCTTCAGCCCTGATAAAATTTCAGTTGCCATATTTTTTCAGTATTTATTTGCTGCGGGAGCCAAGGGTGAAGGCAATAAAACCTCTAATCGGGAGTACCGTTGCTATTATATCATCTGCTCAGGCCAGGACAAAACTCAGGTACATGCCGGCCAGAAACAGCAGCAGCAGGCCGACGTTCATCCAGTTCAGCCGGAAGACTCTTTCCGGCTTGAAGCGGAGCCCGGCGATGAGGAGCAGCGTCATCAGGAACACCGCCGCGGCGGTGACCAGGTGGCCCTCCGATACGGCACCGAGCACGGGGCCCTTCGTGTAGAGAAGGTCGGTCAGCGGGATGATGGTCAGATTGAACAGGTTGCTGCCGATCATGTTGGCCACGGCCATATCGACGGCGCCGATTCTCATCGCCGTGTAGGAAACGGTGATTTCCGGCAGGGTGGTAGTGAAGGCCAGGAAGAAGCTGCCCACGAAGCTCTGTTTCCAGCCGGTCACCAGGGCAATCTCGTTACCGATGGTCGCCAGCCAGATGCCCGCCCCGATGATAAAGGCCGCCGCGATGCCGAAGAAGAGGTAGACCCTGCCCAGGGGTTCATCGACCGGATAAACAGGGGGCTCCTGGGGCGGGGGGTGCTTTTTCTCGAAGCGGTACACCTGCCTTACCGAGATGACATAGAGGACGAGGATGACTGGAGTGTACCAGCCCACCGGGCCGAGCGGCATGGCGTAGAGGCGGGAGCTGACCAGGATAGAAAGGGACACCACCCCCAGCAGCAGCAGGCTGAACCAGGCTGTCACCCGG
>JBDRFW010000150.1:0-4788 GCA_043818415.1 Chloroflexota bacterium
TAAGCCGGTATACGATGAGTGGATACAGATTTGTGAAAAGGCGGGAGTCGGTGATCAGGCACGCCAGTTAATGAAAGTAGCCGGAGCCCCGGGTTTTTAAGTATTAGCCTGAAAAAGTTCTATTCTATCCCTGGACTGCGGTGAATAGAGTAAGAGCTCTGTAAAACAAAACGAGCTGCTTACAATTGAGAGACGATGGGGCCGGAATGCCGTTAAAGGCTGGCAGGTTATATAGTTGTACAGCCAAAAAACCCCGGAGCGGACCAGGCGGCGAGTTCTGGCTGGAGGTAAGATATTATTAAAGTTGCTCAGGCACTGGACAGGTTTATCTACGGTTTGAACAAGGGTATCGGGAATTTTTTTTCCCTTATCCTGATACTTCTGGCCATCTTTGTTTTCGCCAACCTGGCCTCGAGATGGTTCGGGGTGTCCCTCCCGTGGCTTTTTTCCGGCTCCGTCGTCATCCTCATTGCTTTCGCCTTCCTCACCGGGGCTTACGCCCTGGGGGAAGGGAAACACGTTAGTATAGATGCAATAACATCGCGCCTCTCGGAGAACTCAAGGGTCAGCCTGGAAATCCTCGGGCTGATTGTCTGCCTGGCTTTTTCCGTTATCCTCGGTTGGGAAGGAACAACGTGGGTCATCAGAAGTTATATTGGCGGGGTGTCCCTCCGCGGCGATGTCGCTCTGGGCACCTTCCCCGCGGACCTGTGGATGGTGGCGGCACCGGTTCCTGTGGGCTCTCTGCTTCTTATCCTGCAATCCCTGCGGTTAATTGTTAAGAAAACCTACTTCTTAACCAAGCATCACATTACTTTTAAAACCAGCCTTTTCCCACCGGTCCTGGTTATAGCACTTTTCGTTTTATGTATCTTAATTAGCATCAACGTTAACCCGATTCTCGGCCTTTTCCTGGGTCTCTTGGTGCTCTTTTTCGGCGGGACGCCGGTAGCCTTTGCCCTGGGCATTGTGGGCACCATCGGCTTGTACTTGTTCGCCGGCGGAGCCAAGGGACTGCTGCAGGTCCCGATAAGCGCCTTCGGCTCCATGGAGAGTTTCCCGACGGTGGCCTTTCCGCTTTTTATTATTATAGGAGCCGTGATGGGGCGGGCAGGACTGGCCGAGGCCCTTGCTCGCTTTACCGAGGCCTGGTTCGGGCGCGTCCGCGGCTCCATGCTCATCGTAACCATCTTATCAGGCGCCATTATCTGCGCCATCACCGGCTCCAGTTTAGCGGCTACAGCACTTCTGTCAATGATTTACATGCCGGTCCTGCTCAAGAGTAATTACGATCCCCGATTGTCAGCCGGGACCATTGCCGGCGCCTCGGTGGGGACTCTCATTCCACCTTCGATGAGCCTCCTGCTGTTTGCTATCATCACGGAAACGTCACTGGGCGGGCTGTTTATGGCCGCGCTTATTCCCGCGCTGATAACATTTAGCATGTATGCTATTTATATTCTTATTCTGTCCTTTACGAATAAGGAGAAGTTCGGCAAACCCCCGGCGCCCGTTGTCATGGGAGAAAAGTTAAAAAGAAGCCGGACGGCAACGCCCATACTGCTCCTGCCGGTTATCATACTTGGCGGCATATATATTGGCTTATTCACCGCCACCGAAGCTGCCGCCGTTGCCGTGGTATACGGTCTGGTGACGACACTGTTTATATCAAGAACGTTAAGTTTTGAAGGGACGAGGAAAGCCTGTCTGGAAGGCGGCTACCTGAGTTCCATGGCCCTGTTTATCCTTATCGGGGGGTTGCTCTTCAGTAATGTCGTTTCTCAGCTACAGATCGGCCATACGCTGGTCGCGCTGACCGAAGCCATAGGACTGACCAGGCCGATATTGGTGCTGGTCATGGGTATTGTCCTTTTATTTCTTGGTATGTTCATGACTCCGGGGCCGATATTTTTTATTACTCTCCCGTTATTTGTACCCCTCGCTATGGCAACGGGTATCAATTTACTTTGGCTCGGTGTCTTTTATACCTACATGGTGGAGATAGGGTTGCTTACCCCCCCGGTAGGGACAAACCTCTACGTAATCAAGGGGACAAGCGGCCTGCCGTTCTGGGATGTCGTCCGCGGTATAATGCCTTTTCTGGGTATCCTTTTGCTCGGCGTGGTAGTAATATATTTCATCCCCGACCTGACTACCTGGCTGCCTTCAACGATGATGTCCAGGTAACCGGCAGCACTCGCCTGCAGCTATACTATAACCGTTGGCGCTGTGTCAACATGGGTTCCCTGTCCACTCTATTAACGTTCCTGGAAGGAAGCTAATCCCGGGCCCCCTGGTTATACTTCTGCTTTAAAAAACGCAGCCCGGCCGCCGGAAACAGGGCATAAGTTAATACATCCCCGATGTCCCGGGCGATACCCTTAACGTTCTTTCTGGCCTTGTCCATTTCTTGAGGAAGGATATCATTAGGGCGGCAGGTTATAGGGCTTTTCCCGCGTTTATAGTAATTCAGGGCAGTCTTCAGTACCGCGGGGTCAACCGGTGCCGGGGGCTGTCCGTAAAGCCCGTAGCAGTAGTCCTTTATCTGGTTCAGGACCAGCTTATACCTGCCGAGAAGCACATTCTGGACGGCCTGTGTCGCCACCATCTGGCCGGTCGGGGTAACCAGCGGCGGATAGCCTGACTCCGCGGTGGAAGGTTAAAGCCCATCACTTTAAAGTGCCGGCAGCGGCTGGCCGAGTGGCCGGACGTTTTTTACGTCTCCGGCGCTCAAAATAAGTGAGAATGACCATTGAGATTGCCCCGGATATCATCACCGCGAAGATTAAATCAAGCAGCCAGGGAAAACCCATCAGTCGGGCACCGACCGGCGGCACGATGCTGGTTACCATGAATCTCTCTCGTATGGTGCCGATTTCTACCTGGTGCAGGCCCGCTTTACCCGCCGTTAGTCTTGCAACCAGGTTCTTTTCCTGTCGTGACTCCAGGTAGATATTCTTGACCGTGATGGATAAACCGTCAACCATTATAGGTACGTTAAAAGCGCCAGCCAGGTCTCCCTCATTAATTACCCGCGCCGTTACCGTCACACTCTCGCCGAGATTGACCTCCCGCGAGTCCAGCGTCAGCGATATGGCCCTCAGGCGGGCCGGGGCCGGTTGTGGAGGCGGCTGGGGGGCCGCCGCCGGTATAGCCGGGGCCGCCGGACGGTGCAGCCGGGGTTCCAGCAGGCCGATGGTGGAGACGCGGGTGGTCCAGCCCTGGACGGTACCGGGCGGGTCGTCCACCGAGCTGGGCAGGATGAGCCAGCCTTCCCAGGCAGGCTCGTACAGCGCCAGGCGCAGTTGCCCCGCGTTGGCGGGGTCGGCAAGGGCCTGCGGGTCGTAGCGCAGCTTCAGCAAAATCGGCCGGGTGAAGATGGCGGACGGTTTAAAATGATATATACCGAGGACCTTGAAATCCTCCTGGGTCCCTCCGAAGGGCCCGCCCGGTTCTATCACGATGAGGTTGACATGATTATCTTCTTCGTCGGTGACCAGCGTCCCTTCCTGTATCGTCATGCCGATGGCGCCGTCGGTTGACATAAATTCCTCGGTGTTCAGCAATGCCCCTTCTTCATCCAGGTCCCCGAAGAAAAGCTCATTTTCGATTCTGACTTCCATGCGGGGCCGAGGTGGTACCGGGGGCTCCGGCACGGGCTCTTCGGTAATGGTTGGCTGCCAGGGCACCATCCATTCAGGGATTGCCTCGGTGGTGGTGCCCCCGGCGGTATTGGACAGGGCAGACCAGTTGGGCACGTCGTCGGCAGTTTTCAGGGCAAACCAGTAAGTCCGTGAGGAGAAGAGTCCCCTGACCACAAAGGTCTCGGTGGAGCCGGGCGCGTGCGGCGAGGGGATTCCGCTGACCGGCGTGCTCGCGGCCCATGCCGCCTCGCTGGTGATGGGTGAAGCAGCGTAACGGATGGCGTATTGGGCGGCGGTGCCGGAGTTTCCGTCGTCGCCCGGCGCCGTCCACCTCAGCGTTATCGAGTTATAGCTCCTGCCGGCGATGGAGAGGTCGATGACGGTTGCCGGCGAGATATTGTCGCTGGTGCTGAAGCTCCCGTTTACCGCGCCGTCGGCGAAGGCCGGGGCCGGTAACAGGGAAGAAATAAACCATGCCAGGCATATGATAAAGACAGTCCTCATCATTGCTTCGTAAGTGCATGCCGGGCCTCTTACCAGGTTAGTACAGCCGGGCCCGCCTTCTGATAAGCAGTAGGGTAATAATTATCAATACCGCGGCGCCCGCCGCGATGCCGCCCACCATCATCCAGCTGAGCGAGCCGGCGGGACGGCTGCCGGGGTTCGGCGGCAGTTCCCGGCCCTCGCCGGGGATGGCGGCATTTTCTCCCGCTTCCCCGACGCTCAGCTCTTTCTCCGGTGAAGTGGTGTAGACCTGTCCGCCAACCTCCAGCTCCAGCTTAAAGAGGTACTTTCCCTGCCGCCAGCCTTCGGCCGGTATGTAGTTATAGTTCAACTCCATTTTGCCTTTTTCCAGCTGGCTCAGGTTGACCAGGGTCGTTTTCTGGACCGGGCCTGACTCGTGGTTTACCAGCAGGTTGACACTAGCCGAAGGAAAAGCCTGGAGCAGGTTGTTGACGGCATAGACCACCCGCACCATCACCAGCTCACCGGTCGATTGCTTATAGTTGGGCACGATTTCAAAGCCCTCGAAGTAGACGGTCTTGACCATGAGGTCGATTTTCTTCTGCTCGTCGGCCACCACCGCGAAGGTCTCCTCGGCCATCTTCTTGCCGGCGATGTAGGCCTGCGCCAGGTAGCTGCC
>JBDRFW010000151.1:0-4337 GCA_043818415.1 Chloroflexota bacterium
CGCACCAAGGGTGACAACACCGGCGAAGACCCGTTTACCGTGCGCGCCCAGGACCTGAGAGGCACCGTCAGCAAAAAATTTCCCGGCCTTGGTTTCCCTCTGCTGTTTTTCCAGAGCCAGCAGGGCCTGGTATTCGTTATCATCGCCATGGTGCTCCTCGCCTTCTTCCTCTACGGCGGCGAGATAGGTAACGGCAGCCGGGCGCTGCACCGGAAGGTGTTTGCCCCCGTCATCAACGAGGAGGCCCGCGCCAACCGGACGCTGACGCGCAAGCTTGAGGCGACGGAGACGCGGATGAGCTCCACGGAGCATGCCCTGGAAAAGTTCGCCGCCGCCATCACGGAGTATGCCCAGCACCTGGCCAGCCATACCAGTGCCATCCAGGGGCTGTCCGAGGCCTCTCACGAGCTGAAGAACGGCGCCGCGGAGCAGAACCGCGTCCTGGCGGCCATCATGGATAGCCTGGGGAAGACCGAGGCGACCCCACAAGCGGCACCCCCGAAAGAACCACAGCGGCAGCCGGACAAACCGAGGGCGGAAGTCGAAAGGCCGCGGCGGTTGTCATGGCAGGAAATGCACCAGGCCGCCACCCGGGCCGGGACGACGCCGGGCTGCGCCCGCAGCCACCTCACCCCCGAGGAAGTGGCATCCCGGAACAACTAGGTATAGACCGCCACCACCACGGCTTCCTTTGGATTGTGCTCGTCGAAGAAAATCACGGCCACCTTGCGTCCCGTAACCATTTCCGCCGCGGGCAGGTTCCTGGCCACGGCCACCTCCTCCAGATAGACCTTGTAGCTGCTGGCGAGCCGGATGGTGGCCGTATAGTTGCCGGAGTTGAAACTCCTCAGCTCAGCTTTCTTTAATTTCATCGTTCCCTCCCCTTCCGGCGGCGCCTAGACCGCTCCCAGCCAGAGACGCTGGCGGTACTCTCCCTGCTGCGGTTGATAGGCCAGCGCCAGGCCGAGCACCCTCATTTTCTCACCGTCGAGGCCGGCCGGCGCATCGGTAACATCGATGACGTCATACAACTGCTGCCCGCAGTTCACCGGCACGAGGATGCTGCCGCCGCGCGCCGCTATCTCCATCTTTCTCAGTACGGACTGCCCCCGCTGCCGGGCCTCGTTGACGGTGGCGATATTCCTGTCTTCAATCTGCCGGAGGCGGTCGTGGAGGCGGCCTATCTCGTCCCATTCGAAGCTGTCGGCCAGGACCATCTCGCCACTGCCGGCATCGTAGCCCTCCACCTGCACCCGGTTGACCGCCATGGCCCCCCGGCGGTAGCGGCCTTCCCAGAGAGGGTACGCCCCGCCGTAGCTGTAAACCGAGCTATCGGAAGCCAGGGGATTGACGAGATAAGCCTTATTACCTTCCAGGAAGAGCACGTCCGGCACGAAGGAAAGCAGCGTACGGATAACGGACTTGCCGTCATTATCCGGGTTGATGGTGAAGTCCGGGTAGAAACCGGTGGCCGCGGACGACTCCGAGACGACCTCAAGGTTCAGGCCGACCCTGGCCAGGACGAAGGCAATGATGCCTTTGACGGGCAGGTCATCGGAGGTCTTGTTCCAGCGGAACTGGTGCCGGGCCCGCCATTCGGCCAACGCCCCCCAGCCGTCCCGGGCGTGCAGGACCAGCCCGGCGCGGCCGCCGGAGCTGGTATGCTCGAGGGCCTCCAGGCTGAAACTCTGGCCGGAGCTGACCTCGCTGCCCTCGGTGGTCACGTAGCCGGGGCTGAAGTCCAGCTGGGCGCCGGCAACAAGGTCGGCCAGGGAACCCTCCCCCGGCGCCGCGTAAAGGCCGTCATCGTTCCTCAGCGCCACGGTCAGGCTACCCTCCGTCTCGCCGGCTTCCTGCCGGATGCTGACGATATCGGTCGTCACGTCCAGGCTGCGGGCGGTGAGGTCCGCCCTCCAGACGCTGTCGGGGCTGGAGAGCCAGGCGTAATCGCCGTGGTGGGCCATCGCCAGGCCGTACCCGGCGGTCATATCGAAGGGCACCGGCTCCCGCCACAGCCCGTCGACGAAGTCGGCGCCGACGACGGTATGGGACGAGAAGGGGCGCTCGTAAGCCTCCGTACCGGCGAACTTCTCCA
Source organism: Chloroflexota bacterium (assembly GCA_043818415.1). Lineage (GTDB taxonomy): Bacteria > Chloroflexota > Dehalococcoidia > Dehalococcoidales > RBG-16-60-22 > RBG-16-60-22. The sequence continues at coordinate 2,096 of JBDRFW010000151.1, forward strand.
CGAAGAAACAGCGCCAGACGTCCGTCAGGTCCAGGAAAGGCTGGCGATACTCGAAATCCCCACCGGAAGGGGCCGAGGCCATCTCCCGCAGGGCCGACCAGCTCCCGGCGCCGACGTCACCGCCGTCACCGTAGACCAGGCTCCACAGCTTGAAGTTGCCGGAGGCATCCTTGCCGGTTACCAGGAGGTTCCAGTCGGTGCCATAAGCGCAGCCGACCCCGGTCAGGTCGTCGGTGGTCTTGTCCCAGGCGGACTTGGCCTGCCACTGGCCGCCGACGTGCTTCTTGACGAAGAGGTTCACCTGGTCGGTGAAAAATACGGCAAGGTCGCCGTTGGGCTTGTAGGCCGCCGCCAGGCCATAGGCGGACGTGGTGTTCGAGTAGTCGATGAGCTCCGGGCTGCCCCAGGTAACACCGTGGTCGATGCTCTTGATGCGGCGGATTTCCCGGTTGGTCTTTATCCAGAAGATAGAGACCTCGGCGCCCAGGGAGGCCGCCGCCACGACCAGGGCGTTATACTGGCTTATATAGGTCCACTGGCTGAAATCGCTCCCCGGGCCGGGGTCGGCCACCCGCTGGCGGTAGATTTTACGGCCGTCGGTCACGGGCGTCGCCCTGACCCTGACGATAGAGCCGTCGGACGGCATGGCCACGGCGTGGGAGTAGCTCTCCTCCGAGCCCTCGTAGAGTCGGGACCAGTCGTAGCGGACCACTCCGGCCACCCGGTTTTTCACCTCCACCTTCACGTAAGGCGTCCCGGAAGCCTGCCGCTGGGCGGCTAACAGCGTTGACGTCAGCTGGCGCATCGTTATCCTCCACTACCCTTCTTTAGGGGCCGTAGTCGGTCGACCTGGAGACGATGGGATAAAAAGGGCGGTACAGCGAGCTTACCCTCACCCGGTCCCGCCTCCCCAGCCGGCGCAGCTCGCCGCGGAAGAACCTCAGCTTCAGGTTGCCCCAGTCGAGGAACTCCTTCGGCGTCACCGTCCCGCCGACGTTGACGCGGTTAACGGCGTAGACCGCCCACTCCACCGCGGCAAACCCGGCGGCCCCCGCGACAATGAGGTCCTCGTGCCGGGCGGGGACGGTGGAGCCGCTGGCATCGAGGGTGTGGAGCTTACCGTAGTAGATGTAGGCGTTGGAGCCGTCCGGTACCTCGTCCCCGAGCAGGGTCAGAGTATCCCCCCAGAGGGAAAAAGGCTGGTACCGCCGGGGGAACTTATCCACGGGGTACTCCACCGCCTCCACCATCACCCTGTTGGTCACGGTGGCGATATCCAGCTCGCGGGAGCCGGACGTGGTGGCCTTGGTGGCCTTCTGCTCGTAAGGGAGGTGCTCGGAGAACTCCTTAACAGCCCGGCCGATGTGCCGGTCCAGTTCGTCGTTCGTCCAGCGGTAGCTGCCGGAGTCCTCGTCATGCAGGTCCCGCCTGACGATAGCCCTCATTGATGTCAAGTCCATGGTTAACGCTCCTTAAAGCTTCCTTACTTCCAGCCGGTCCAGCCGGTTGCACGGCAGGCCCTCGTCGTGGCGGCAAATCTCCAGGTCCGCGAAGGAAATCTCTTCGTTGACGCCGCCCTCGTTGATGCTGACCGCCTTGCCCGCCAGCGTCCGGGCATGGTCCATCAGCGCCTGCGCGTCCGCCTGGCTATCGAAGCTCAGGTCCGTTCTTACTCTGTACTTCATCGATACCTCCATTTCGTATTTAGATATATACGGGTGATTTCTCCAGCCAGCAGAACCCGGTTGTAAACCCAGACTTCGCCGATTGTGCCCTTGAAGTATGAATTACCCCCCGAATACTGCAATCTTCCCGCCCGCACATCGTGAGTTCCCGTGGGCAGGTTCCCAAACCAGTTGCCGGTATTTGTGCCAATTACCGCAGTCAGTGTTTGTGGCGTTGTATTTACATAAAGACTCCATGTACTACCATCTGATAAAAGGGTGCACATCGTCCACGTGTCTGCCGCTATCGTACTATTACCATAGAAGCCATGATTATACCCCCCGGCACCAGCTTTATAGTTACCGACTAGTAACTTATCATTAGAAAATACTTCAAGCTCTAAAAAGCTGTCACCTGCGGATATACTGGAGGAGAAAACGTAGTCTCGCGCACCTATCGCATCCCGTTTTATCCAGGCTATCAATGTGCCAGAAGTATCGGCCTCAAACAGGTCTTGCCCTACCTGTATAAAGTCATCACCACCGTCAAAGTACCTGCCCGGCGGCGTCCAGACGGC
>JBDRFW010000152.1:0-14289 GCA_043818415.1 Chloroflexota bacterium
ATGTCCATCCGGGACGACTTTATCCTGCCCTACTTCGAGCTGCTGACGGACGTCCCCGACAGCGAGCTCGCGGGCTTTAAAAAGCAGCTGGCCGAAACCGGCTTCAACCCGATGACGCTGAAAAAGCGCCTGGCCCGTGAGCTGGTGACGAAGCTCTACAGCGCCAAAGAGGCCGCCGAAGCTGAGGCCCATTTCAGCAAGGTGGTACAGCAGAGGGAAACGCCGGACAAGATGCGTATTATCGAGTTATCGGATAGTAATCCTGATATCCGGCGCATCCTCGTTTCCGAAGGGATGGTTGGCAGCATGAGCGAAGCCGTGCGCCTGATAAATCAGGGGGCGGTAAAAATTAACGGCGAAAAGCTGTCCACCTTTAATGCACATGTTCAAAATGATAGTATTATACAGGTTGGCAAGCGCTTATTTGTAAAAGTGGTAATACCGGGCACCTAAAATATATAAAAGAGACACAGGAGACACACATGACACAGCTGCGCATACCGGGTCCTACCCCCTGCCCGCCGGAGGTCCTCCAGGCCATGGCCTGGCCGATGATTAACCACCGCGGGCCGGAGTACAAAAAGATGCTCCACGAGGTCACCGATAAAATCAAGCAGGTCTCCCAGACGAAGAACGACCTGCTGATACTCACCGGCTCCGGTACCGGCGGGCTGGAAGCGGCCGTGGCCAATACCCTCTCGCCGGGGGACAAGGTGCTATCGGTATCCATCGGCGCCTTCGGCGACCGCTGGGCCAACATCGCCAGGACATTCGGCGCCAGTGTCGTCTCTCTCAACGCGGAATGGGGCCAGGCAGCCGACCCCGCAGCGGTTAAGCAGGCTTTGCAGGCTAATCCGGACGTCAAGGCCGTCCTAGTAACCCATAACGAGACCTCCACCGGCGTTACCAATGACCTTGGCGCCATCGCCAGGGTGGTCAAGGCCGCCGGCAAGCTGCTGCTGGTCGATGCCATCAGCAGCCTGGCTTCGATTCCCCTGCCGGTGGACGAATGGGGCTGCGACGTCGTCATTACCGCCTCCCAGAAGGGCTGGATGGTTCCCCCCGGGCTGGCCTTCGTCAGCGTCAGCCAGGCGGCCTGGGAGGCGCACGCCAGGGCCAAGATGCCCCGCTTCTACTGGGACTTCACCAAGGCCAAGACCTTCCTGGAGAAGGGGGAAAACCCCTGGACACCGGCCATATCGGTAGTCTTTGCCCTCTCGGTGGCGCTGGACATGATGCTGAAAGAGGGTATTAAAAATATCTTCAAACGGCACGCGCGCCTCGGGCAGATGACCCGCGACGGCGTCAAGGCGTTGGGACTATCCATCTTCGCCGAGGAAGGCCACGCCTCAAACACCGTCACCGCCATCACCATCCCGGGTAGCGTGGACGGCAAGCGGCTCCGTCAAATAATGCAGGCGGAGCACGGCATCGTGCTGGCCGGCGGCCAGGCCCACCTCGACGGCAAGATATTCCGCATCGGCCACCTCGGCCTGGTAACGGAAGATGAAATCAAGGAGCTGCTGGCAGCCCTGAAAGTGGCCCTGCCCAAGGCCGGCTCCGCCGGCGTCAGGAGTTAAAAAGGTATATGGCGGACAAACGCAGGAAGGTACTGGTAGCCGACTCGATTTCCGAAGAAGGCATCAGCGTCCTGAGGAGCGAGGCCCAGGTTGACCTGAAGGTGGGGCTGAAACCGGCGGAGATTGCCGCCATCATCGGTGATTACGACGCCCTGGTGGTACGCAGCCAGACCCGGGTCACGGCGGAAATCATCGAGGCGGGGAAGAAGCTCCAGGTAATCGCCCGGGCGGGGGTCGGCATTGATAATATCGACGTGGATGCGGCCACCCGGTACGGCATCGTCGTTATCAACGCCCCCACCGGCAATACCGTCTCGGCGGCGGAGCATGCCATCGCCCTCATGCTGACACTATCGCGCAATATCCCGCAGGCCAATGCCGCGCTCAAGAGCGGCCAGTGGCGGCGTAACGAGTTCATGGGCACCGAGCTGAGGGGCAAGACCCTGGGCATCGTTGGTTTGGGCAACGTCGGCTCCGAGGTGGCCAAGCGGGTCCAGGGCTTCGAGATGAAGCTGCTGGGCAATGACCCCCTCGTCTCCATGGACTATGCCCGGAAGCTACAGGTGGAACTGGTGGACCTGAAGCAGCTGCTCCGGGAGTCCGACTTTATTACCCTGCACCTGCCACTGACGGCGCAGACGCGGAAGATGTTCGGCCCGCGGGAGCTGGAGATGCTCAAGCCGACGGCACGGATTATCAATTGCGCGCGCGGCGGTCTGATTGACGACGAGGCCCTGGTCAAAGCCGTCCGGGAGAATAAGCTTGCAGGAGCCGCCATCGATGTCTTTGAGAACGAGCCCATCACCGGGAGTATCCTCTTCGGAGTGGACAACATCATCGTAACGCCTCACCTGGGGGCCTCCACCACCGAGGCCCAGGTCCTGGCGGCCCGGGACGTCGCCGAACAGATTGTCGATGTCTTCCGCGGTCTGCCGGCGAGGTCGGCCATCAACGTTCCCTATATCCCCTCGGAGACGCTGCAGGCGCTGGCGCCTTTCATCAAGCTGGCGGGAACACTCTGCAAGATGGTTTTCAGGCTGGCCGAGGGACAGAGCAAGGCTATCCGCATCAAGTACGAGGGAGACATCGCCAACTACGATACCAATGCCCTCAAGGCGGCCGTCATCGGCGGGCTCCTCGAAGGTATCTGCGAGGAGAGGGTCAACCTGGTCAACTGCAACCTGATAGCCGCCCGGCGCGGCCTGACCGTAGTCGAGGAGAAGGACGCCATCTGCGAAAACTATGCCAGCCTGCTCACTGTGGAGATGACCACCACCTCCGGCACCTACGCCGTGGCTGGCACCGTGATGCATGACGAATCGCACATCGTGCGGGTCAACGACTACTGGCTGGACATCGTGCCCACGCCGGGGTCGTACTTTCTCTTCAGCGACCACCTTGACCGGCCCGGCTTTATCGGGGCGATTGGCAAGATAACCGGCGACGCGGATATCAATATCTCCTCCATGCACCTGGGGAGGCTCAAGCGGCGGGGGCAGGCCCTGCTCGTCCTGACCCTCGATGAGCCCATTCCCGAGGCGATTCAGCAGCAGATACTGGCCATCCCGGACGTCTATTCCGTCAAGCTGGTAGGGCTGTAGTCGGCGGGAGACCCGCCCGACCATTTCTACACTCCTATTATGAATACCGGATGATTTTTATTATAATTATTATAGAAGAAGTCCACCCGAGGGAGGTTGACAAATAACGATGGGTAAAAAGATAAGCGCTTTCATCGCCGTAGTGTTACTGGTGCAGCTGGCGGTCTCCATGGTAATAACCGGCTGCTCCCGGAGCACCCCCGCCCCTGCCGGAACGCCGGCCCCCGCCACACCGGCTCCGGTCCAGGAAGCGGTAACCCGTGATGTCTCCCCAGCCGAGGCCTACGCCCTGATTCAGGACAACCGGAATAATAAGGATTTCGTCATTCTTGACGTGAGGACGCCGGCGGAGTACTCCGGAGGCCACCTCGAAAACGCCGTGAACGTGGACTCCAGCGCGGCGGACTTCCGGGACAGGATTAACGGGTTCGATAAAAACCAGACTTATCTCGTTTACTGCCGCACCGGAGCGCGCAGCGCCGCGGCGCGGGACGCGATGATGGGGCTAGGCTTTAAAAACGTCTATAACATGACCGGCGGCATTATGGACTGGCAGGCGGCGGATTACCCGGTGGTGAAGTGAGCGGGCCGCGTCACAAATTGACTTGACCTACCCGCGGTGTTATCATACCTCTAAGAGATTGAGACAATCCAGGTATGAGATAGCCAGATGTCACCGCTGAGCGAGCTTAATCAGCAGATAGCGCAGTGCTTTAAATGTGAAATAGCCAAGTCACGCTGTCAGGTGGTGCCCGGGGAGGGGGCGGAAAACGCCGATATCATGTTTATAGGCGAGGCGCCGGGCTGGCATGAAGACCAGCAGGGGCGGCCCTTCGTCGGGCCGGCCGGGCAGTTCCTGGACCGTCTGCTCGCCAGCATCAACCTCGACCGCACCCGGGTATTTATCGCCAACGTCATCAAGTGCCGCCCCACCTCCAACCGCGACCCCCTGCCCGCGGAAATCCAGAACTGCCGTCCCTGGCTGGACCGCCAGATTGAGATTATCCGTCCCCGGATGATTGTCACCCTGGGGCGTTACTCCATGGCCCGGTACTTTCCCGGCAAGAGCATCAGCAAGACTCACGGTACTACCCGGAAACAGGACAACGTTATCTACTTCGCCATGTACCACCCGGCAGCGGCGCTCCACCAGCAGAGCCTCAAGCAGGCCATCGAGGCCGATATGCTCAAGATTCCGGCGCTCCTGGCCGAGGCCAGTGCCGTCAAAGAGACCGGGCCGCAGCAGCAGCAGCTGAACATGTTCGAGGTTTAATATTATGTCAAGGCAAAAGCTGAAAGTTATTCCCCTCGGCGGGCTGGGGGAAATCGGCAAGAACATGATGGTGCTGGAGTACGACGACGACATTATCGTCATCGACGCCGGCCTGATGTTCCCCGAGGAAGAGATGCTCGGCATCGACCTGGTGATTCCCGACTTCAGCTACGTGGTGGAGAGGAAGGAAAAGGTAAGGGGCATCGTCATCACCCACGGCCACGAAGACCACATCGGTGCCCTGCCCTACCTGCTGCCCCAGCTCGATAACGTTCCGGTATATGCCACCACGCTTACCCAGGGCCTCATCCGCGTCAAGCTCAAGGAGAGAAGGACGCGCGACGGCGTCAACCTCAAGGTGCTGAATAGCGGGAGTGAAGTCAGCCTCGGCAAGTTCAAGGTGGAGCTGTTTCCCGTCTGCCACAGCATCCCAGATGCCGCCGGTGTCATCATCCGGACACCGGAGGGGACCATCGTCCACAGCGGCGACTTCAAGATAGACTACACCCCGGTTAGCGGCAAGGGGACGGACCTCTCCCGCCTGGCCCAGCTCGGTGCCCAGGGGGTGCTCCTGCTGCTCTCAGATTCCACTTATGCCGAGCTGCCCGGCTATACCCCTTCCGAGCAGATAGTCGGCGAGGCGCTGGAGCACGCCATCGCCACCGCGCCGGGGAGGGTGATTGTCACCACCTTCTCCTCACTGATTTCCCGCGTCCAGCAGGTTATCGACGCCGCCGCCAAGCATGAGCGGCGCGTTTTTATCGTCGGGCGCAGCATGTCCGAAACGGTCCGCATCTCCCTGGAGCTGGGCTACCTCACCGCCCCCGAAGGTATCCTGGGGCGCATCGACGAGGTCAAGGGGATACCTTCGGAGAAGATTGTCCTGGTGACCACCGGCAGCCAGGGGGAGCCGACCTCCGCGCTGGTGCGCATGGCCAACCGCGACCACCGCCACGTGCACATCCAGCGCGGCGACACCATTATACTATCGGCGACACCCGTTCCCGGCAACGAGTCCCTGGTCAACCGCACGGTGGACAGCCTCTTCAAGCAGGGCGCCCAGGTAATCTACGATAAGCTGGGACAGGTGCATGTCCACGGCCACGGCAGCCAGGAGGAGCTTAAGCTGATGCTGACCCTGGTCAAGCCGAAGTTCTTCGTGCCCGTCCACGGCGAATACCGCCATCTCAGCCTGCACGCCCGGCTGGCGGAATCGGTGGGGATTCCCGCCAACAATATCTTCGTCATGGAGGACGGCGATGTCCTCGAGCTGACGGCCAACTCGGCCAGGATAAACGGGAAGGTCGGGTCCGGGCACGTTTACGTCGATGGCCTGAGCGTCGGCGATGTTGGCGGGGTGGTGCTGCGCACCCGGAAGATGCTCTCCCGTGACGGCATCGTGGTGGTGATTATCGCGGTGAACCGGCAGACCGGCAAGCTGGTGGGACGCCCGGACATCGTTACCCGGGGCTTCGTGGATACCCGGGAATTTAAGGATATGATGGAGGAAAGCCGCGAGCTGCTGGCGCGGACGCTGGACCACGGCAGCGGGCGCATCGCCGAGTGGAGCTTCATCAATACCAAGGTCAAGGATACCCTGGACAAGTTCTACTACCAGCGGACCAAGCGCCGTCCCATGATTCTTCCCTTCATGGTGAAGGTATAGCGTTGTATCAACACCTTAAACGGGTGCGGTATGGCTACAAAAAAGACCAGGAGCTATCAGAAGTCCCGGACGAGAAAAAAGGCTGCCAGCTACGAAAAGTCCCGGCCGAGGAGGACGCCCAAAAAGCGGTCGTCTTCCGGCGGGTTCTTCCACATGCTGGTAACCACGCCGATGCGGCAGCTCATCATGATTGTCATTATCGTGGTGCTGCTGGCCGTGTTCCGGGGTAAAATTCAGGCCGCCTTCGGGAACCTCCTCGAAACGTTCGGCTGGGGGCTTGTTTTCATCGGTGCCGCCATCGTTACCGCTATCGTGATGATATGGCGGCGTAAGTTCCTCTCGTTTTTCCGCTACGGGAACCGCTGGCTGGGGGGCATCGCCTTTGTCCTGGCCGTCTGGGGGATACTGGCCACCATCGACCAGACCGGCGGCGTGCTGATAAAGGGCCCGGGCGGCAGCTTCGGGCGTGAAATCATCAGCTACCCCAACCACGGGTTCATTTACGGATTACGTATCTTCGTCCTGGTGGTCATCGGCATCTTCCTGGTGGCGCCGCGTCCCAGTTTCCGGGCCATCGCCCGGTTCTTTAGCTGGATAAACGAGCAGTTCAAGAGGCCGCCGGCCCCGGCCCGGACCACCCGGCGGGAGCCTTCGGTGCCGGCCCACCGCGTCCTGCATCCCCGCCCGCCGGTGGATGCAAAGCCTCCCCTCCCCTCCATCATGGAAGAGCCGATAGTGCCCCCGGAGGTCAGCTCCTCCCGCAAGAAGCTGGAAGAGCTGGCGAAAAAAGCGGCGGCGCTGCGCCCCGGGGCCAGGACCGCGGATAAGCCATCGGAAACGGCCCCGCCCAGGCAGGACCTGAAGCAGGTGGCCGAAGATGTCTGGAAGAAATACGGGCAGTCGCCGGAGCTGGTAACGATTGATGGCTGGCGCCTGCCGCCTATCGATATCCTGGACACGACCCCGGAAATGGCGTTCAGCCAGGCCGACAACATGCAGCGGGCCAAGCTCATCGAGGATGCCCTGATCAGCTACGGCGTGGACGCCAAGGTAGTGCAGATTAACGCCGGCCCCACCGTTACCCAGTTCGGTGTGGAGCCGGGCTGGGACCGCAAGTACCGGGAAATCAAGGAGCGGGACCGGGATGGCAATATCCAGGCGAGGATGGAGGAGGTCGCCAAGACCCGGGTCAAGGTGGAGAGAATCAGCTCCCTGGCCAATGACCTGGCGCTGGCGCTGGCCGCGCCCACCATCCGGATTGAAGCCCCCGTGCCCGGTAAGTCAATCGTCGGCATCGAGGTGCCCAACACCACCTCGGACCTGGTCAGCCTGCGCGGCGTGGTGGAGACCAGCGTATACCAGAAGCTGCTGGCCAAGACGAAGATGACGCTGGCGCTGGGCAAGGGCGCCGGCGGCGAGGCGGTGGCCGCCGACCTCACCAAGATGCCCCACCTGCTCATCGCCGGGGCTACCGGCAGCGGCAAGACGGTCTGCCTCAACACCGTTATATGCTGCCTGCTGATGCACAACACCCCCAACGACGTGCGTTTTATCCTGGTCGACCCCAAGCGGGTCGAGCTGACGCAGTATAAAAGCATCCCCCACCTGGCCACCCCGGTCATCATGGATACCCAGAAGGCCATCAGCGCACTGCGCTGGCTGGTACAGGAGATGGACTCCCGCTACCAGAAGCTGGCTGCTTCCGGGGCGAGGCACATCGAAGGGTTCAACAAGAACAAACTGGGCGGCGAGAAGCTGCCGTACCTGGTGCTGGTTATCGACGAGCTGGCCGACCTGATGATGGCCGGCTTCGACGAGGTGGAGACCAATCTCTGCCGCCTGGCCCAGCTGGCCCGCGCCACCGGGATTCACCTGGTAGTGGCGACGCAGCGTCCTTCCGTGGACGTGGTCACCGGGCTCATCAAGGCCAACTTCCCGACGCGCATCAGCTTCGCCGTTACCTCGCAGGTGGACTCGCGGACCATCCTCGACGGCGCCGGCGCCGAGAAGCTCCTCGGGCGCGGCGATATGCTCTTCATGCCCACCGAGGCGGCCAAACCCAAGCGCCTCCAGGGCTGCTTCCTATCCGACACCGAGATTGACCGCCTCGTCTATTTCTGGGGAAGTCAGACGAAGGAAGAGCCGGACCGGCTGCGGATGGAGACGCTCGTGGCGACTACCCCCACCGGCACCATCGGCGGGCACCCCCGCGACCCCCTCCTGGAGCAGGCCAAACAGCTGGCCAGTGAGCACAATAATATTTCCACGTCGTTCCTGCAGCGCCGCCTGCACATCGGTTACCCCCGCGCCGCGCGCCTCATGGAGCAGCTCGAGGCGGTCCTGCAGGAGGAGAGAAAGCCGGCGGAAGGCGGCGAGGAGTTCGGCGAGGGCGGGGCCGCCTGATTTACCCTGACAGGAGGGTGCGGTGAGATTGATAACATCCGCTCTGAAGAACGCTCTCGGGGACGTCCTCGCGGCCTTCAACTGGGTCTTCCCCGGCCTCGACCAGTCCCGCAAGTCCCACCTGGAAGATGTCTGGGAGGACATCGACCATGCCCGGCATAACTTATTCCTCGGCGAACGCCTGGCCGGGAGGCTTCGGAAACACCCCGAGTCTGAGAAAAAGGCGGCAGCGGGAAGAGAGGTGCCGGACAAATGGGCGGCACTGAAGGCGGAGCTGGAGGAGCTTGAGAAAAAGAAAAAGGCCAGGGAGCAGAGAGGGAACTGAAAATGTACCTCTAAGAGGCCCGGCGGTCCGCAGATTGCCTCAGCGCCCCAACATCCCGAAAGACCAGAAGACGATTACCACGATGGCTGCCGAAAGTAAAGCGCCTACCCCAACTTGCGGCGGCGAGTGCAGTTTCGTCTCGATTCTGGCCCAGACCACCGGCGGTAGCAGCGCCAGCGTCCAGGCCCCGATGGCTCCGTAGACGATTATCATCACCGTCACCGCCGCGGACATGAAGGCGGTGTGGAGGCTTATCTTCCAGAACAGGTTTATCAGCATGAACACGACTATCGCCGCCAGTCCGGCCAGAAAGGTGACCTTGAGCAGCCTGGGGGCTTCCAGGGAGACCAGGACGGCACAGGCGACTACGGCCAGGAAAGTCGCCAGCAGGTAGATTTTCGTGCGCTGGGCCCGCGGGTTGACGAAGATTCCATCCAGCTTCTTCCGCCTTACGAGGTACATCACCACGGCGAAGACCGGCAGGACGCTCAGCCCCACCGCGATAGACGCCCACTTCAGGGCGGCGCCCGTGGTGGGGGTCGACTCAAAGGCAAGCAGGACGATGACGCCAAAGCTCACCAGGAAAGGGTTGAGTATGTTGGAGGCCAGTCTGGCCAGTCTTTCTCTCATCATTAAATCGGGTTTTATACTATATTAACCCATGTACCCCCAATATTCCAAGCACAGGACACTCTTTCTCCTGTATAATATTCAGCGGGTATTTAACTGAAAATATGGTGGAGGTGGAAAATGGCCGTTATCGTCAACGAAGAATATATCCGCATCGAGAAGCTCCAGCTGGGGCCCTGGGGCACCAATGCCTATATCGTGGTCTGTCAAAAAACGCGTTACAGCCTGGTGGTGGATGCCCCCGCCGACCCGGACCGGATTATCGACGGGTTGAGAGGCACCAATCCGCGCTACATCCTGCTGACCCACGACCACCAGGACCACGTGGGGGCCCTGGGCGCGCTGCGGTCCCGCCTCAAGGTGCCGCTGGCGGCTCATCCCGCCGATTCCGGACAGCTGGCCTCGCCGCCGGAGATACGGGTCAAGGACGGCGCCACCATCACGCTGGGGAACCTCAAGCTGGGGGTGCGCCACACGCCGGGCCATACGCCGGGCAGCCTCTGTTTCCTGACGGGCCGGCATTTACTCTCCGGGGATACCATTTTCCCCGGGGGACCCGGAAAATCGTGGTCGCCGGAGGCCTTCAAAGAGATTATAGACTCGATTACCGGGAAAATCTTTACCCTGCCCGATGATACCATCATCTATCCCGGCCACGGGGATACCACCGTCCTAAAGAAAGAGAAGGAAGAGTACGCCGTCTTCGCGGCCCGGCCTCATGACCCCGACCTCTGCGGGGACGTCCTCTGGCTTACCTCCTGACGCCGGGGTGCCGGGTACCTCATCTCGATGCGGTGGAAGCCCTCCGCCAGCTCGAAGTCCTCTCCCTCCGCCTGTATCCTGGCCCAGTCCCGGAGGCGGTCCCTCATATCCGGGGGCACGTCCCCCACCTGGCTCTTGTGGCAGCCGAGGGCGGCTATCTTGGTATCGAAGGTGTCCGTGATATCGGAGCGGTAGTTGATGTCGTCCGAGGCCCAGAACCACATCTCCTTGACGATATGGGGCTTGAAGCCCTGCTCCAGTAAGTCCGGGTAAGAAAGGTGGTCACGCGCGTAGGGGAAAACGGCGTCCAGCGCCACCTGCCCGGTAACGCGGTGGTCGCGGTGCCACATGTACTTGCGATAGGGGTCGCCGGTCACCACCACCTCGGGGCGATAGCGCCGTATCTCCCTCACTATCTCCTTGCGGAACTCGGGCGTGTCCTCTAGCCCCTGGTCCGGGTGGCGCAGGAAAACGACGTCGCTCAGGCCCAGCAGCCTGGCCGAAGCCAGCTGCTCCTGCTCGCGGATTTTGGCCAGCTCTTCCGGCTTCATATTGTAATCGCTGGTGCCCTTGTCGCCGTTGGTGCAGACCATGTAAACCACCTTCTTCCCCTCCCTCGTCAGCCGCGCCACGGTACCGGAGACGCCGAACTCCGCATCGTCCGGGTGCGGCGTAATCACCAGCATGTAGATATCGTCACTCATAATACACGAAACTCCTTGGTATAAGGGTGGATATTATTAATTGTATAACATTCGTTGAGTTGGTACAATTGTAGCGGGGTTTCTGAAGCTGTCATGGCTGAATTTCCTTACGACATCCGGTACTACCGCCCGACCGATTTCAATGACTTCGTGCTGCTGTACCGGGCGGCCGAGGCGCTGGAGCCAATCGGCCGCCCGGGCTCGCCGCAGGCTATCGCCGAGAAGCTGGGCCGTCCCAACTATAATACGGAGGCTGATCTGGTGGTCGTGGCAAGAGACGCCGACCTCGTCGGGTTCCTGGACATGGTGCCGGAGCGGGCCATCGGCCGGGTTATCGTCGATTGCTGGCTGCGGCCGGAGCACCGCCGCCAGGGTCTGGCCCCCCGCCTCCTGGATAACGCCATGCGCCGCGCCCGGGAACTGGGAGCCACGGTCATCCACGTCAATATCAGGAAAGACAACGAGACAGCTAAAAACGTGCTGACCGGGCTGGGTTTCCATTACGTCCGCTGCTTCCTCGAACTCAGTCTGGACATGTCCGCTGTCGACCCGGACGAGGCCGACCGGGCGGCCCGGGAGCTCAGCTTTCTCCGGCCGGGCGAGGAAGAGAAACTGGCGCAGATTCAGAACCGCAGCTTCGCCGACCACTGGGGGTACAACCCCAACACGCCGGAGACGGTGACGTACCGCATCAACCTGAGCCACCGCTCCCCGCGGGACGTCGTCCTGGCCTACGAAGGCGATAAGCTGAACGGCTACTGCTGGACGGAGGTTATCAAGAAAGGCCAGGGAAGAATCTACATGATTGGCACTGACCCCGATTACCGCGGCCAGGGGCTGGGGCGGAAACTGCTGCTGGCGGGACTCTCCCGCCTGAAAAGTAAAGGCGTGAAAATCGTCTGGCTGACGGTTGACAGCGCCAACGAGACGGCCTGCGCCCTTTACAACTCGGTGGGCTTCCGGCGGCATACCAGCTATCTGTGGTACGAGAAGGCGGTCGTTTAAGCTACCGCCGTCATCCGGGCGTCCAGCACGGGGACCAGTTCCCGGATGACTGCCGCGGCGATGCTGGACCAGGCGAACCTTCTTACCGACTCCCTGATGGCGAGGCCGGTGTCCGTGTCCCGCGGCGGCCGCGACAGCAGCCGGGCTATCCCGTCGGCCAGCGCGGCGGGGCTATTTTCGGCGACCACGTAGCCCGTCTCGCCCGGCCGGATGATATTCCGGAGGTCGCCCACGTCCGAGGCCACCACCGGCGTGCCGCAGGCCAGCGACTCCAGGGCCACCAGCCCGAAGCTCTCGTAGTAGGAGGGCACCACGCAAACATCGGCGGCGCTGTAGAAATAAGGCAGCCGGTCCTGTTTGACGATGCCCTGGAAGGTGACCCGGTCCCCTATCCCCAGCCCGGCGGCCAGCTTCCTCAGCTTTTCCACCTCGCTCCGGCTGTACTCGTCACCGCCGATAATGACCAGCCTCAGGCTACCGGTATTCCCCAGCAGCGGCAAGGCCCGCAAGAGCCGGTCGGCGCCCTTGAGGGGGTCGATTCTCCCCACGAACAGGAGTATTTTATCTTCGGCCAGCCCCAGCTTCTGCCGGGCGGCCTCTCTATCCACGGGCCGGAACATCTCGAGGTTTACGCCGCAGGGTACGACGCTGACCCGGTCCGGCGAGGCGCCGTAGTACCTTATCAGCTCGGATTTTTCCCGCTCCGTGGCGACGATGACACGCTGGCAGTTCTGCACCGAGGCCCTCTCCGTGACGATGCGCAGCTCGGGGGCGTCCTCGCCGATGCCGATGGCGTTCTTCACGGCGCCGAGGGTATGGAACATGATGACGTGGGGCACCTGCCACCAGAGCTGGAGATACCTCCCCACCCATCCGGAGAGCCAGTAATGGCTGAAGACGAGGTCGTAGTGGAGGTCGTTGTTCTTCCGGAAGCTCTCCAGGTGGCAGGCGAAGTCCGGGAGGTAGGAATAGACGGCCAGCTTGTGTATCTTTTCCTGCTCGCCGGCCAGGAGGTGAATCAGTCGCGCCCCCTCACCCAGGTCGATAATTAAGGGGTCGTTGGGGTCGTGGACGCGGGTATAGACATCGACGGTATGTCCCAGCCGGCCCAGCTCGCGGGCCAGTTCCCGGATATAGACGCTCATGCCGCCGGTGTCCTTGGCCCCCAGCGCGCCGACCGGACAGCTGTGGGCGCTGAGCATGGCTATCCTCAAATGACTCCCGTTCATGCGTTTTCTCCTGTTGCCATGGCTGATACTATTTAAAGGTTATCTGGCACCGGTAAAGGGGAACCTCCCGGCCGCCCAGGTGATATTTATAGGTTTCCTCCCCTTTGAGAAAGTCGAACTTTGTTTTGCCCCGGTCGATGCTGTCCCTGATGGCATACACCTTGCTCAGCAGCCCCACGCTCAGGAAGTTGTACTGTGGGTCGTAGCCGCTGTTGTAAAGATACATGCGGTCGCCGTAATCAAAGCACATCACCTCGGCGACCGGCCGGGTATCCAGCTCCAGCAACCCCAGCCGCAGCCGGCCGGTTTCGGCCATGGCGGCGCCCAACCGACGGAAGAACGACTCCATGCGCTCCGTCAGGAAGGCCGACTTGTCCTCCCGGCTCTCCGTGAACATACGGAAGAACCCGTCCAGGGTTTCCGGTACGGCGCTGTTGTCCTCGACGAACCGGTATCGTATCTCGCCGGATTCCGCCAGCCTTCTCATCTTGCGCCTCACCTCGTGACGCTGTTTAGTACTCAGGGTCGCCAGGTACGCGTCGAAGTCCGGGGGCAGGTCCATCTCCACGGTAATATCCCCTTGCGTGCGTACGACCTCGCCGCCGCGGGTCTCGGCCAGGGGAACCAGGTGGGTCAGTACCGCGGCCTCCGGCCGGACGTGCTCAAGGTCGAGCTTCCCGATGCCATTCTCCTTAAGGTCGTCCAGCAGGGCGCCGAAGAAGTCTACCTCCCTGCCCGGCACGACCACGAAATCGGAGTAGTCGCAGACGTCGGTATCGCCGATAAAGAGGGCCGTGCCATCCGCCACCCGCAGCGGCGCGATGCCAATGACACTATCCCCCTGACGCACCGTTCGCAGGAACATCTCGGAACCCTTACCGAAGACCTGCCACCAGACCCGAAGCCAGGCCGGCAGCACGAATACCGACGGCCATTTCAGCTCACTTCGGGAATCGTTAAGGTAAGAGTCCAGGCTGTCCAGGCTCTCCCCGGTAACGGCGCTACGCATACTCCTATTTAAAGTGTAACACGTTACTTTATACCTGGCAACGATGGCGCATCGCCTGATTGATGGTGAAGTCTGTGTAAGATTGACAAATTGGCGCACATA
>JBDRFW010000153.1:0-7744 GCA_043818415.1 Chloroflexota bacterium
TGGAAGCGCAAGGACACCGGGGAGCTGTACCGGCTGGGCATGAAGAACCCCCCGCCGCCCAACACCCGGCCCCCTTCCGGATAATAAAAAACAGAAGTTAGCGAGGTGAGCTATGTTCCGTCCGATAATTTTTGATGAGAAAGTCTGCGACGGGTGCAACATGTGCGTGACCGTCTGCCTGATGGAAATCCTGGAACGCAGCCCCGAGAAGGGCAGACCCCCCGCCGTGGCGTACCCGGACGAGTGTGCCTTTGACGGCGCCTGCTGGCTGCACTGCCACCTCCGAGACGAAGGTGCCATCAAGGTCGTGCCCCCTCTCCCCATGCTCGTGTCTATCCTGAGGGGCAAAGAGAAAAAAGGGAAGGGGGAGAAAAGATGAAGACCGATATAGAGGTTGTCCCGATAGAGACAGACGTCCTGGTCATCGGCGGGGGACTGGCCGGCTGTATGGCCGCCATCAAGGCCAGGGAATACGACGTCAGGGTGACCGTCGCCAAGAAGGCCAACACTTTGGCCAGCGGTTGCGCCGGCACCGGCGTCGACCACTCCTGGGCCTATATTCCTCCCGTCCACGAAAAGATGGGCTGGACGATTGACGACCTGGTGGAGGACCACTGCCAGATGATAGCCCGCGGCTTTATCCGGCGGGACCTGCTCTACCTGGTCGCCCGCGAGAACTACGACCGCATGCTGGACCTGGAAAAGTTCGGCATCAATATCCGGTTTGACGACAGTAAAATACCGGGCAGGTTCCGCATCGTCTACCAGTTTCACAGTATGCCCAGCTCCTTCAACTTCGACGGGCGCGACCTCAAGCTGAAGCTGACCCGGGAGGCGCGGAAGCGGGGCGTCAACATCGTCAACCGCGTCATGGTGGTCCGGCTGTTAACCGCCGGCGGCCATGTGGCCGGGGCGCTGGGAGTGGGCACCAGCGACGGCAAGATTTATTCTTTCAAGGCCAGGGCCGTTATCCTCTCCACCGGCCGGGCCAACCGGCTGACCCGCGGTGTTACCGGCGTCTGGGGCAACCACCGCATCCCGGTCAACGAGACGGGGGATGGACGGGCCATGGCGCTGCGGGCGGGGCTCCCCATCATCAACATGGAGTTCTACTCCCCGGCCTACTACTCCATCGGCAATTTCGAGCTCAACCTCGGCTCGCCGCGGAACACGGTGCAGCCGGCCGCCGCGGTAACTACCGGCGATGGGGAAGTTGTGGTGCCGCGGACTCAATTCTATGACTGGGAGAACCTGGGCAAGGAAAAGATAAACGCCAAACAGAACCGGGGAAAGGCCCTGGCGGCGCGGGGGAACGCGCGGCCTTCCTACGCTCAGCTCACCCGGGAAGGGAAGGGCCCCTTTTACCTCGACCTTACCGGCGGCACCGAAGAGGAGATAAAGTACATCGAGTGGTCCATCCGCAACGAGGGCAAGGTCTCATTATTCCTCGACTACCTGAAAAAACAGGAGGGGTTCGATTTCAGGAAGGATAAACTCGAGTGGCTCCCCAACTCAAGCGAGATAGCCGGCACCGCTGCCTCCGGCCTCGTGGTCGATGGCAATCTGGAAACCGAGGTCAAGGGGCTCTTCGGCGCCGGCGACGAGGTGGGGGGAGTGCCCTGGGCGGGTGCCCCCGGTGCCTTCACCATGGGCTGGCGCGCCGGCGAGCTGGCGGCCCGGGAGGCCAAAACGCTTCCGGCCCCGCCGGAGGTCAGCGGCGCACCGGCGGAGTCGCTCCGGGAGCAGTGCTCCGGCATGCTGGACAACCCGGACGGGCTCCACTGGCGGGAGGTCGAGATTGCCGTGCAGAACCTTATCGACTACTACGCCGGGGATGTCCGCTCCGGCCCGCTATTGAACCGCGGCGTCGAGCGCCTGCGGGAAATCGAAAAGAAAGCCGTCTTCCGGGCGGAGAACGCCCACGAGCTGATGCGCTGCCTGGAGGTCCGCTCCATCATGGACAATGCCGCCATGGTGCTGACGGGCTCCCTGAACCGGCAGGAGAGCCGCCGGGCGCCTTTTGCCTTCAACCGGGTGGATTTCCCCGAGCAGGACGATAAGAACTGGCTGGCCTTCCTGGCGCTGCGGCTCAAGGACGGCGGGTTTACGGCCAGCAAGCTGCCTATAAAATAAGATACGACCAGAGTTTAATTAATAACTTGAAGGAGGTCTCATGTTTCAGGTCAAAGCTACGGTGGTGGGGTTCCTGGGTGACGAAAAACAGTACCCGTGTCACTTCCTGCATAAGGTCGGCGACGAGTTCATCTACGACGGGGAGAAGTATATCGGCAGGATATGCCCGCACATGGCGCCCGTGGTTATCTCGCGGATGATGCCGCTGTGCGCCGCCGGGCCCCGCATCACCAACATGGGGTACTACTATCCGTTCTGGTACGCCCCGGTCAGCGTCAGCGACCCCGGCCTCAAGAAGTACGATGGCCTTGGCTTCAGGAATGTCTTCAAGACCATTAAGGAAGATAAGCACCACATGAGGAACCTCCAGCCCCCGGAGCTGGGCAACTGGCCGCCGGCAACGGAGAGAACGGTGGGCAGGTCGGTCAACGTGGTCTGCGGGGACACCCGGACGTCGATGGTCATGAGGGTGGAGGCCTTTGACCTCAGTGACAAGGGCGATGCCACCCCATACTTCCGTCGGGAGATGGTTATTTTACATAAAGTCTTGGCTAAACCGGGCATCGCCGTGGACAAGATACTCGGCGAGTTTACCAAGGATGAGATTGAGATACCTTACCCCGCCCTCCACCCGCTCCTGGTGAGCATTCTCTGCGAGGAGATGGAGCTGATGGGCTACCTGGAAATCAAGAACGGCAAGGCCACCGTTACCAGGAAGGGTAAGGAGAAGCTGGCCAGGTTCAAGAAGGGCCTGTCGGCGGAGGAAAAAGAAGCCCTCGATATGAAGTCGTAAAATCTTCGGCGGCAGGACAATCTGTGCGGAGGTAAGGCATGAAAGGTTATGCGGGAAAACTTCTCCGGGTGGACCTTTCGGCGGGGACGGTCAAAGACGAGCCCCTGCCGGAGCAGGTTGCCCGTGACTTCATCGCGGGGCGCGGCTTCGGGATAAAGTACCTTTACGACGAGCTGGCCCCCAATATCGACCCCCTCGGGGAGGAGAACAAGCTGATACTGGCTACCGGGGTGCTGACCGGCGCGCCGGCACAGAGCGTTGCCCGCTGGGTGGCCTGTACCAAGAGCCCGGCCACCGGGGCTATCGCCCGGGCCTGCGCCGGTGCCGACTTCGGGGCGTGGATGAAGTTCTCCGGCTATGACTTCATCCTCATCGAGGGCATGGCCGAGAAACCGGTCTATCTCTACATCTCCCCCGAGGGCGCCCGATTGGAGGACGCCGCCGCGCTGTGGGGGCAGGACACGGCCTGCACCCAGGACTGGCTGGTGGAAAAGTACGGAAAGGACGTCCGCACCGCCTGCGTCGGTCCGGCGGCGGAGAACCTGGTAAGGTTCTCGTCTATCGTCACCGGGCGCCGCACGGCGAGTCGCTGCGGGGTGGGCACGGTGATGGGCTCCAAGAAGCTCAAGGCCGTGGCCATCAAGGCCCGCCGCACCCTTTACCTGCACGACCCGGAAGGCTTCGGGCAGCTCGCCAGGGAGCAGCTGGCTATCATGCGGGCCAGCAAGGAGTACGATTACAACCGGGAGTTCGGCACCACCGAGGGGGCGATTTCCCGCAACGACCTCGGCATTTACCCGGTGCGCAACTTCCGGCATGGCCAGCTCGAGAACTACCGGAAGCTGGGGCCGGGTGAATACCGCAAGATGCGGGTGGGCGACTTCGGCTGCTACTCCTGCTCTATCCGTTGCGGCAAGATACATGAGGTCACCGAAGGGCCTTACGCCGGGGCCAAAAGCGAGGGCCCGGAGTACGAGAGCTACTGGGCTTTCTCCGGCCCCATCGACAGCACGGATATCGGGGCCACGGTGGCGGCCGACCAGCTCTGCGACGACCTGGGGATGGACACCATCAGCACCGGCAACACCATCGGGTTTGCCTTCGAGCTTTACGAAAAGGGCATTATCACGAAGAAAGATACCGACGGCCTGGAGCTTACCTACGGCAACCACGCCGCCATGGTGGCGCTGGTTAAGAAGATTGGCCGCCGCGAGGGCTTCGGGGACATCCTGGCCGAGGGCACGCTGGGGGCGGCCCGGCGCATCGGCAAGGGCGCCGAGCAATATGCCATGCAGTCCAAGGGTCTGGAGTTCCCCGCCTACGAGCCCCGCGGCGTTAAGGCCACCGGCTTCGGGTACGCCACCTCGACCATCGGGGGGAGCCACGGCAACGGCTCGCTGGCCTTCCAGGAGTGGGGCCCGCCGGGCTCAGGGGCCCTCGACCGCTTCGCCGAGGACGGCAAGGCGGCAGTCGTTATCAGTAACCAGAACCGCGCCGGCCTGGAGTCGGGCATCGTCTGCGCCTTCGCCTTCGGCTGCGGGGACTGGTACCGCAAGCTCTACCCCGCCATGCTCAAGGCCGTGACCGGCATCGAAGAGTTCGCCGACTGGCAGTACCTGGGGCAGGTGGGGGAGAGGGTCTGGAACCTGGACCGCTCCTTCAACGCCCGCGAGGGCTTCGACCGCCGCCACGATACCCTGCCCCAGCGCTTCCAGACGGAGCCGCTGCACACCCGTGAGGCGGAGGGGGAGGGCTCGATGGTGAAAGACCTGCCCGGCTTCCTCGACGAATACTACCGGCTCCGCGGCTGGACCCGGAACGGTATCCCCACCCCCGAGAAGCTCCGGGAGCTCGGCCTCGACTATGTCGTCAAGGACATCGAGCCTTTACTGAAGAAACAATAAGAAGGAGATAGCGATGGACCTGCTTTTAAAGGACAAGGTGGCCCTGGTGACCGGGGCCGGCAGCCAGATAGGCTACGGCCGGGGGATAGCCCTGACCCTGGCGGAAGAGGGCTGCGACGTCGTTGTGGCGGACATCGACCTGGAGGGGGCGAAGAAGACGGCCGCCGATGTCGAAGCCAGGGGACGTAAAGCCCTGGCAGTCAAGGTGGACGTGACCAAACAGGCCGAGGTGGATGAGATGGTCAAGCAGGCCATAGAGAAATTCGGCCGGATTGACATCCTCGTCAACAATGCCGGTTCCAGCAGCCAACTGCGGCCCTTTATCGAGATGACGGAGGAGGACTGGAACTACGATATCGGCGTCAACCTCCTGGGACAGATGAGGGTGGCCCGGGCGGTCCTGCCCCACATGATAAAGCGGGGTTACGGGCGGATTGTCAACACCTCCGGCGGGCAGGGCATCCCCAATATCTCTATCTACGGGGCGGCCAAGGCCGGGGTGGTGATGTTCACCCAGGCGCTGGCCCGCGAGGTGGCCTCGAAGGGAGTCATCGTCAACGCCGTCGGGCCCGGGCTGGGCCGGACAGGCCTGGTCTACCGCGCCCCGGAGGCTTTCCTGGAGGGCGAGCGGCAAAAGTCGCAGTTGAAACGGCTCTGCACGCCTGACGACATGGCGCCGGTGGTGGCTTTCCTGGCCTCGGACAAGTGCAGCTACATGGTAGGACAGCTCATCCAGCTGAGCACTTACTAGCCTTATTCAGTTCCCCGGAAGTCATTCCAGCGCAGGCTGGAATCCAGAGGATGGGACGGTAGGTCCTGGATTCTGGCTTTCGCCAGAATGACAGGTGTTATCCCTCAAAACAACACGTTCCAGGGGGGCTCCAGCTGGGGGACGGGCACCTCGATGACGGTGGGGCGGTCGGCGGCCAGCGCCGGCCCCAGCTTTTCCCCGAGCTCCCTGTAGTGCGATAGCTTGATGCCGGCGGCGCCGAAGGTCTCGGCGAAGCGGGCGAAGTCCGGGTTGTGCAGCCTATTCCCAACGAATCTCCCACCGTATTCGCGGCGCTGGATGCCGGTAACCGTCCCGTAAGCGGCGTCCGTGAAGACCAGCACCACCACGTTGATGCCTTCCTGGACGGCGATGGCCAGCTCCATAGCGGCGTAGGGGAAACCGCCGTCCCCGCAAAGGACAACCACCGGCCGTTCCGGGTTGCCCACCTTGGCCCCGAGCGCCGTCGGGAAGGCAAAGCCGAGCGTGGCGAAGTAGGAAGAGTCCACGTTGCCGCGTGGCCGGTTCACCGGGAAGGCGATATCGCTCCAGTAGCCCAGGTTGGTGATATCCGGCACGATGATGCCGTCATCCGGCATGACGGCCCGGATGGACCGCAGGATTTCCATCTGCACCGGCGCCGCTTTTTCCAGCATGGCTCTGGACTTTTCCCTGATGGCGATGATGTCTTTCTCGTGCCACCGGCTGGCGGTTGCTGACGGCAGCGCTTCAACCAGGGCGCACAGGGTGTTGTGGGCGTCGGCGGTAATCCCCAGGTCGATGCGGTGGTTCCGGCCTATCTCCTCAATCTCGAAGTCTATCTGGATGACCTTCTGGTCCGGGCGCAGGTCAAGTTTCTGGTTGCCGGCGGAGCGCAGGCGGCTGCCCACGATGAGCACGACGTCCGCCTCTTTCAGGGCGGGGTTGAGAAAGAAGATAAAGTTGCCGGCGGACAGGGGGTGGTCGGCGGGGATAACGCCCTGTCCCTCGGTGGTCATGACAATCGGGGCGTTGAGGCGCTCGGCGAGCTGGGTGATTTCGGCCGATACCTCCGACTTGGCGGCACCGCCCCCGGCCAGGATGAGGGGACGCCGGGCGCTGCCGAGGATAGCAGCGGCCTGTTTTATGTCCCCGGGGGCGGGCTGGGCTGGGGCTTCACTGGTGGTGGGGGGTAAGGACATATCCGCCTCGACCGTCCACAAATCGAAGGGGACCTCGATTTCCACCGGCCGAGGCCGGCCCGACTTCAGCTCACGGAGGGCCTGCGCCGTGATTTGCGGAATCTCCTCCGCTTTAGTAGCGCGGCCGCACCACTTGGTCAGGTGGCGGAAGATGTCAATCTGCTCGTCGAGCTCATGGAGGACGCCCCGGTGAAAGCCCAGGTGATAGCTCTCGATTTGCCCGGAGATGAGGAGGACCGGCGCCGAGGCGGTGTAGGCGGTGCCGATGGCGGCGGCGGTGTTCAGCGCTCCCGGTCCGGGCAGCACCATGGCCACGCCGATTTTACCGGTAGTGCGGGCGTAGCCGTAAGCCATGTAGGCGGCCGTTTGCTCGTGGCGGGTGGATATCCAGCGGATGCTTCCCTCGCGGTAGATGGCATCGATGGCGGCCATTATCTGCACGCCGGGCAGCCCGAAGACCACCTCCACGCCCTCCCTTTTCAGCAGGGCGACCATGGCTTCGGCGCCGCTCATGTGGGGCATGACTACCTCCGTCCCCGGAAAATGCAGATACCTACATTATAGTATAAAAGTGAGATGGTGAGGCAACCATGCGGCCGGGACGGATTCCCGGCGAGGATTAATAAGCGCGGTGAGGCGGGACGGTTACCGATGAATCGCCGTGAAAACAGCTGTCTGGTTTTGTTTACCGGTTAGGGTGTTTGACGTTATCAAGCCGCGAGCGTATTTCCGTAAAGTCGAACGAGGTGTGACCTTATCTCCTTCAATATTTCCGTATCGCGGGCCACCTGGCTCAGGTGGTTGGACGCCCACTTTTCGATTTCGCTATCAGGCACACCCAGGGCCCGGGCGATGTTGACCGTCTCGTCGGTGACTTTCCGGGTGTAGCCCAGGCGCTCTTCAAAGCGGGCGCGGACCCCCATGGCGATAGCTTCCATTTTACAAAATGATGTTTTCGTGGGCG
>JBDRFW010000154.1:0-6147 GCA_043818415.1 Chloroflexota bacterium
AAGTCTGGAAGGGCAAGAAGCTGGCCATCATCGGCTACGGCAGCCAGGGACACGCCCACGCGCAGAACCTCCGGGACAGCGGTGTCAAGGTCATCGTCTCCGAGCTTAAGGACAGCCCGGGATGGAAGAAGGCCAAAAAAGCCGGCTTTGAGGTCACCTCCGCCGAGGAGATGGCCGCAAAATCGGATATCATCGTGATGCTGGTCCAGGACAACCTCCAGAAGACCGTCTACGAGCAGTACATCGTCAAAAACCTGACCAAGGGCAAGATGCTGATGTTCGCCCACGGGTTCAATATCCACTACGGCCAGATTGTGCCGCCCAAGGACGTCGATGTTACCATGATTGCCCCCAAGTGCCCCGGCCCCATGCTGCGCCAGCTTTACACGGAAAATGCCGGGCCTCCGGCGCTGGTGGCGGTGCACCAGGACACCACCGGCAAAGCCAGGCAAATCGCCCTGGCCTACGCCCGCGGCATCGGCTGCGCCCGGGCCGGTGTGCTGGAGTCCACCTTCGCCGAGGAGACGGAGACCGACCTCTTCGGGGAGCAGGCGGTGCTCTGCGGCGGCATCAGCTCGCTGATTAAGGCGGGTTTCGAGACTCTCATCGAGGCCGGCTACCAGCCGGAAATCGCCTACTTCGAGGTCTGCCACGAGCTGAAGCTCATCATCGACATGATTTATAACGGCGGCCTGACCTACATGAGGAACTCGGTCAGCGATACCGCCGAGTACGGCGACTACACCCGCGGACCGAGGGTCATCGACGACATGGTGGCCGACGAGATGCGGCAAATCCTCGCCGAGGTGCAGGACGGCTCCTTCGCGCGGGAGTGGATCCTGGAGAACCAGGACGGCCGTCCCATGTACAGCGCCCTGAAGCGCATGGACGAGGAGCACCCCATCGAGATCGTGGGCGCCGCTCTGCGCAAGATGATGCCCTGGCTGAAGACGGGCTAGACAAGATAACATAATATCTGTATAATATATAGCGTTAACCATGATGTACCATAGTTGTTCCACTATAGGGAGAATAAAGCTCGTCCTTACCGGCCCCTCTCCGATTATCCAGGAGAGGGGATAAGGCGGTTTTAACTCTGAATTATTCTCCCGAGGAGGAACATTTATATGGACAAGGTTATCATCTTTGACACCACGCTGCGGGACGGGGAGCAGGCGGCGGGTGGTACCCTAAACGTTCAGGAAAAGCTGGAGATTGCCTGCCAGCTGGAAAAGCTGGGCGTGGACGTTATCGAGGCGGGTTTTCCGGCCAGCAGCCCCGGCGACTTCGAGGCGGTCGGCCTCATCTCTAAAGAGATAAAAAACTCGTCCGTCTGCGCGCTGACGCACGCCAACTTCAACGCCGTAGACCGCGCCTGGGAGGCGGTCAAGGACGCCGCCCGCCCCCGCATCCATATCTTTCTCTCGGCCTCGGATATTCACCTCATTCACCAGCTGAAGAAAAGCCGCGACGAAATCATGAAGATGGCCTGTGAGACGGTGGCCCGCGGCCGGGGCTATACCAGCGACATCGAGTTTTCCCCCATGGACGCCAGCCGCACCGAGCCGGAGTACCTCTACCAGATTTTAAGGGCGGTCATCGATGCCGGGGCCACCACTGTCAATATCCCGGATACCGTGGGCTACGCCGTGCCGGCGGAGTTCGGGCGCTTAATCGAGGGAATCTTCCAGAACGTCGGCAATATCCATAAGGCCGTGGTCAGCGTCCACTGCCATAACGACCTCGGCCTGGCGGTAGCCAACAGCCTGGAGGCCATCCGGCACGGCGCCCGGCAGGTGGAGTGCACCATCAACGGCATCGGCGAGCGGGCAGGCAATGCCTCGCTGGAAGAAATCGTCATGACCATCCGGACGCGCCAGGACGCCTTCAACCTGACGACGGGCATCGATACCCGGCAGATTTACCGGACGAGCCGGCTGGTAAGCGAGTTGACCGGTTTCCCCGTCCAGCCCAACAAGGCCATCGTGGGGGCCAACGCCTTCCGCCACGAGTCCGGGATACACCAGGACGGCGTCATCAAGATGCCCATCACCTACGAGATAATCGACCCCCGGACGGTGGGCGTCCCTTCCAGCAGCCTGGTGCTGGGCAAGCTGAGCGGTCGGCATGCCTTCAAGCAGCGGCTCTCCGAGCTGGGCTACACCCTGAGCGAGGAAGACCTCAACCGGGCCTTCACCGCTTTCAAGGACCTGGCTGATAAGAAGAAGCACGTCACCGACCGCGATATAGAGTCGCTGGTGGCCGAGGAGCAGCGCACCGTCTCCGAGGAGTACCACCTCGACCGTTTGCAGGTCACCTGCGGCGACCGTGGTATTCCCACGGCGGCGGTCCGGCTCATCGGGCCGGACGGCAAAACTCTGGAAGACGCAGCCCTCGGCACCGGGCCGGTGGACGCGGTCTATAAAGCCATCAATCGGCTGGTCAAGCTGCCCAATTCACTCACCGAGTTCACGGTGAAGTCGGTAACGGAGGGCATCGACGCCATCGGCGAGGTGCTCATCAGGATAGAGAGCGACGGCGTTACCTATACCGGACGCGGCGCGGACACGGATATTATCGTCTCCAGCGCCAAGGCCTATATCAACGCTCTCAACCGGCTGCTGGCGGCCCGGGGCAAGTCCGGCTAGGACGCGGACTGCGGGCTCGGGTTGTACGCTTCCTCCCAAACGGTTATAATCTGGTGTAACGCGCCAGCGTGGCTCTGGTGTCATTCCCGCGAAAGCGGGAATCCAGGGGAGGAGTGGTGGTCCGGATTCGCGGGTCGAGCCCGAGAATGGCATTATTAAACATTCTTAAAAAGGGGAATCACGTTGAATTTATCCGAGAAAATACTGGCGGCTCACGCCGATAAAAGAGAGGTCAGCCCCGGCGAGTTCATCAACGTCCGGGTGGACATGGTCCTCTCCAACGATATCACGGCGCCCATCGCCATCCGGGAGTTCCGGCGGCTGGGGGTGGAAAAGGTCTTCGACCCGTCTAAAATCGTGATGGTGCCGGACCACTTCGTGCCCAACAAGGACATACCCTCCGCCGAACAGGCCAAGCTGATGCGCGACTTCTCCCGCGAGCAGGGGATAAGGTACTTCGAGGTTGGGGAGATGGGTATTGAGCACGTCCTCCTGCCGGAGCAGGGGCTGGTGCTCCCGGGCGACGTGGTCATCGGGGCGGACTCCCATACCTGTACCTACGGCGCTATCGGGGCCTTCGCCACGGGAATGGGCTCGACCGACATCGCCGCCGCCATGGCCACCGGCGATATCTGGATGAAGGTCCCCCCGACCATCAAGTTCGTTTACCACGGCACGCTCGGGAAGTGGGTGGGGGGCAAGGACCTGATTCTCTATACCATCGGGGATATCGGGGTGGACGGCGCGCTGTACTCGGCCATGGAGTTCACCGGGGAGGCCATCGACGAGCTGCCCATGGACGGCAGGTTCACCATGGCCAACATGGCCATCGAGGCCGGCGGCAAGGCCGGGCTTTTCCGCGTGGACAATAAGACACAGCTTTACATAAAGTCGAGAGCCCCGCGCTCTTACCTCGTCTACGAGCCGGACGCTGACGCCGAGTACGTCCGGGTGATTGAATACGATGTCTCCGCAATCGAACCACAGGTATCGCTACCGCATTCGCCGGCCAACGCCCGGCCGGTCAGCCAGGTGGGGAACATCGAGATAGACCAGGCGGTCATCGGCAGCTGCACCAACGGTCGCCTCGATGACCTGCGGCTGGCCGCCCAGGTGCTGAAAAAGAAGAAGGTACACCCCGGGGTACGCTGCATCATACTGCCCGGCTCGCAGCAGGTGTACCTGGACGCCCTGATGGAAGGGCTCATCGAAATATTTATCAAAGCCGGGGCAGCCGTCAGCACGCCCACCTGCGGGCCGTGCCTGGGAGGGCACATGGGCGTCCTGGCCGCGGGCGAGCGCTGCGTCTCCACCACCAACCGCAACTTCGTCGGCCGGATGGGCAGCCCCAGGTCCGAGGTCTACCTGGCCAACCCGGCCGTGGCCGCCGCCAGCGCCGTGGCGGGCAGAATCGTCGACCCGGATGAGGTGGTGGGGTAAGGAGAAGCGGGTGGGGATTTAGCATTAATACACATGAAGGTACGTGATGTAATCAGGATGATTGAAGGTGATGGCTGGTACGTTGTAGCCACACGTGGTAGTCACCGCCAATATAAGCATCCGGCCAAGCAGGGGCGAGTTACTATCGCAGGCAATCTAAATCATGAAGTGGCCCAGGGGACGTTAAATAGCATCTTGAAGCAGGCAAAGCTGAAGGAGTGAAGCTATGCATAAATATCTTGTTATCTATGAAAAAGCCGGGGGAAATTACTCCGCCTATTCTCCTGATATACCGGGATGTATCGCCACGGGTAAGAACCGTAAAGAGGTAGAAAAAAACATTAAAGAGGCTATGAGTTTCCATCTCGAGGGGCTGGAAAAAGATGGCTTACCGCTGCCCGAACCCGCCTCATTTACAGAGTATGTCGAGGTCTAAGGAGGCCAATCTTTGATACTCAAAGGCAAGGTCCATAAATACGGCGCCGATGTCAATACGGACGTGATTATCCCCGCCCGCTACCTCAACGTGTCCGACCCCGATGAGCTGGCGCAGCACTGCATGGAGGACATCGACGCCGATTTTGTGAAGAAGGTGCAACCGGGGGATATCATCATGGCCACCACCAACTTCGGGTGCGGCTCATCACGGGAGCACGCCCCGCTGTCCATCAAGGCGGCCGGGGTCTCCTGCGTTATCGCCGGGAGCTTCGCCCGTATCTTCTTCCGCAACGCCATCAACATCGGCCTGCCCCTGCTGGAGTGCCCCGAGGCCGTGGCCAAGACCGATGACGGCGATGTCCTCGAGGTTGACCTCGCCCGCGGCCGGATTAAGAACGTGACCGGGGGTAAAACCTTTACCGCCGAGACCTATCCGGAGTTCATGGCCGAGCTGATAGCGGCCGGCGGGCTGATTGAATACACCAAGAAAAGATTGGCTCATACTGGAGTTTAGAACGAGACTGATTTCTTTAATGCGGTCATTGCGAGCCTAGCGAAGTAATCTGCGCCTCGTTTACGGGATTGCTTCGGGCTTCACCCTCGCCATGATGACGTAAGGGAGGACTTGAGTGGACTTCAACCTGACAGTGTTGCCCGGTGATGGCGTCGGCCCGGAGGTCACCGCCGAAGCCGTCAAGGTCCTGGGGGCGGTGGGGAAAAAATACGGACATAATTTTATCCTCAACAACCGGCTCGTCGGCGGGGCGGCCATCGACGCGGAGGGCGCGGGCGTGTCCAAAGAAACCCTGAAGATGTGCAAGAAGTCCGATGCCGTCCTGCTGGGGGCGGTGGGTGGCCCGAAATGGGAAGACCCATTGTCCAGGGTCAGGCCCGAAGATGGCCTGCTGGGGTTGCGCCGGGCGCTGAGGCTCTTCGCCAACCTGCGCCCGGTCAAAGTGTTCCCGGTGCTGGTGGACTCCACCAACCTCAAGCCGGAGGTCGTCCGGGACGTCGACTTCGTCTTTGTCCGCGAGCTTACCGGCGGGCTCTATTACGGGAAACCCAAGCGCCGGTGGACGACGTCGCGGGGGAGACGGGCCATCGACTCCATGGCCTATTCGGAGCAGGAAATAGAGCGCATCGTCAGGGTCGGCTTCGAGCTGGCGCGCGTCCGCAAAAAGAAACTGATATCGGTGGATAAAGCCAATGTGCTGGAGTCGTCCCGACTCTGGCGGCAGGTGGCCGTCGAGGTTTCCAGGGACTATCCGGATGTTTCGCTTGAGCACATGCTGGTGGACGCCTGCTCCATGCGGCTCATCCAGAACCCCCGCTACCTGGACGTGCTGGTCACGGAAAATACCTTCGGGGATATCCTCACCGACGAGGCCTCGATGCTGGCCGGCTCGATGGGTATGCTGCCCTCGGCCAGCCTGGCCGGCGTTCCGCATGAAGGCACCCGGATATTCGGCCGTTACGAGCCCATCCACGGCAGCGCGCCGCGGCGCGCCGGGCTGAACATGGCCAACCCTATCGCCAGCATCCTCAGCGCCGGCATGATGCTGCGCTACTCCCTCACATTGTCCCGGGAGGCGGCGGCGGTGGAAAAGGCCGTCGAGGCCGT
>JBDRFW010000155.1:0-23928 GCA_043818415.1 Chloroflexota bacterium
ACGCTAACCGAGCCCAATTTTGACGCCCTCTCCGAGGTGATTGACTCGGTCCGGGCGCCGGTGATTGCGGCGGGGGGCATATCCTCGCTCAACCACCTAAAAATGCTCCAGAAACTCGGTGCGGAAGGTGCCATCGTGGGCAAGGCGTTGTATACCGGCGATATCGACCTCAAGCGGGCCATTGCCGCTATGAGTCAGGTGGAGTAGAACGCGATGGAAGCAATTGATAATCTGAAATTCGACGATAGGGGACTCATCCCGGCCATAGCCCAGGATGAAGATACCGGCGAGGTACTGATGCTGGGCTATATGAATGAGGAGTCACTACGCCGCACCCTGTCCAATGGTGAAGTATGGTTTTACAGTCGCAGCCGCCAGGAGCTATGGCACAAGGGTGAAACGTCAGGGAACAAAATCCTGGTCAGAGAAGTCTGGAAGGACTGCGACAGTGATACCATCCTGGTCAAAGCCCACCCCACCGGCCCCGTCTGCCACACCGGCAACCGTAACTGCTTCTTCCAGGAGTTGACCGGGACCGACCTCTAGAGCCATTACGGGGTCTGGGGCGCTTCGGCCGCGTCGATTTCCACCGCCCGGTTCATGGCCGCGATGGCCACTTCCATCTGGCGGTCGTCGGGCTCACCCGTGGTCAGCGACTGCAGCAGGAGGCCGGGGGCCAGGATAATCTTCACCAGCCAGTTGTGCGTGTGCCGGGCACTCAGGTAGGTGACCTCGTAGCCGAGGGCGGCGATAACCGGGATGAGCACCACGCGCGAGAGCAACATCAGCCAGAGGGCCTGGCGCCCCACGAAGGCAAAGACCACGATGGCGATTATCAGCACCATGAAAAGGAAGCTGGTGCCGCAGCGCACGTGGGCGGTGCTGTGAGTCCTGACGGCCTCCACCTCCATCGGCACGCCGGCCTCGAAGGCGTTGACCGTCTTGTGCTCGGCGCCGTGATAGGTGAAGACGCGTTTGATGTCCGGCATCAGCGATATTACCTTGAGGTAAGCGACGAAGATGGCCAGGCGTATCGCTCCTTCGACGATGTGAAATACCAGCGAGTTGGGGATATAGGGGTTGGCCAGCTTGGCGAGGAAAAGGGGGGCGATGAAGAAAAGCACCACCACCAGCACCGCCGCCGAGCCCATCATGCCCCAGATGGCCCTGGTGGAAATTTCCTCCTCCTCTTCTTCCATGGCGATGT
Organism: Chloroflexota bacterium; assembly: GCA_043818415.1. Classification (GTDB taxonomy): domain Bacteria; phylum Chloroflexota; class Dehalococcoidia; order Dehalococcoidales; family RBG-16-60-22; genus RBG-16-60-22. The sequence continues at coordinate 1,208 of JBDRFW010000155.1, forward strand.
TGGCGGAGTAGAGCAGGCTCTTGATGCCCAGCACCATGGCCTCGATGAGGACGATGATGCCCCGGAACAGGGGCGTACGCCGCAGACGGCCGGTGGTGAAAGACAGCGGCGGCCGGGAATCAATGGCGATATCGCCGCCGGGGCGGCGCACCGCGGTCACCACCGATTGGCGACCCCGTATCATCACCCCTTCGATGACGGCCTGGCCGCCGTAGTTGAATTTCTTTTTTTCTTCCGCCATCTTGCTTAAAGAAAAAGGAGCGGTGTTGCCGTCCCGCTCCTGCTTCCCGCTTTATTTGTAGCTAACCCTCGAGCTTGTAGCGCTTCTTGAACCGCTCCACGCGCCCGGTGGTATCCAGCATGCGCCGCTCCCCCGTGAAGAAGGGGTGGCAGGCGCTACAAACCTCTACTTTAAGCTGTTTTTTAGTCGAACCCGTGGTAAACTTGTTGCCGCAGGAGCAGACTACCTCGGCATCGGTATAGTACTTGGGGTGAATCTTTTCCTTCATAATACTCAGCCGGCGTAAACGCTGACTTTCCTCCGGTTGTTGCTGGTCGGCTCGAACTTGACGATGCCATTGATGAGGGCATAGATGGTATGGTCTCTACCGACGCCCACGTTATTACCGGGGTGAATGCGGGTGCCCCGCTGGCGGACGATAATCGTTCCGGCATTGACCGCCTGCCCGGCGAACCTCTTGACGCCGAGTCGCTGTCCCTGGCTGTCCCGGCCGTTACGGCTGGTGCCGCCTCCCTTTTTATGCGCCATCTTCCGTCACCTCTTTTTTCTTACGGCGGGTAGCCGTCTTCTTCGCCGGCTTGGGTGCCTCCGCGCCGGGCGGCAGTATATGGTCAATGCTCAGGCGGGTAAAATGCTGGCGGTGCCCGTTCTTGCGGCGGTAGCGGACCTTGGCCTTGTACTTGAAGACGATGATCTTATCCGCGCGGCCGTTCTCTTTGGCCGTGGCCAGCACTTTAGCCCCTTGGATGACCGGTTTACCGACCGTAACGTTATCGCCGTCGGCGATGAGCAGCACCCTGTCGAGCTCGACAGGGTCTCCGTCGGTCGTTTCCAGCAACTCGACGTCCAGGGTCTGTCCCTCGGTTACCTTGTACTGTTTGCCGCCTGTTTCAATAATCGCGTAAATTTTGGGCCTCCAAATAGAATATTGTACCAGATTTGATAGCTGAGAGTCAACTATCGATTCTGGCGATTAACTGGTGCCAGAGCACCACCACCCTCGCCTTGAGCTCCTTGAGGTCGCCGTCGGTATCAATAACGACGTCGGCCTGTTTAACTCGCTCGTCACTGGCAAGCTGGGAGCGGATGCGCGCCTTAGACTCTTCTTCGGAGTAATCGGACCTCTCGGCGAGCCGCTCCAGCACGGCCTTCTCCGGGGCCACGGTTACCCAAACCTCGTCGACGTCCGCCGCCCGTCCCGCCTCCAGCATCGCCGCCGCTTCCAGCACCACCACCGGGTAGTTCTGGCGGCGGTACTCTTCGAGCCTGGCGCGCACCAGGTTATCGATGACCGGGTGGACGATGTGGTTGAGGCGTCGCAGCGCCGCTTTATCTTTAAAGACCACCTCGGCGAGTCGTGAGCGGTCGATTTCCCCGCCGACGTTGAGGATGTCCTTGCCGAAGGCTTCCACCACCCCCTGCCAGGCCTCCGTCCCGGGCTTGATGGCCTCGTGGCCCACCTTGTCCAGGTCGATGACCGCCGCGCCCAGCTCACCCAGTAACTGCGCCACGGTGCTCTTGCCGCTGCCGATGCCGCCGGTAAGCCCGATTACCCTCATTATCCCGCCCGCCGCCTGAAAGTAATTCCCATGATAACGCTATTTATTATATTATAGCTGATAGTACCGTTGGCAACATCCGGGCCACGCTGGGGAAAATCAGGAGTTTATTTTAGATGCTGGTATTCGGGCATACGGGGATAACCCTGGGCGCCGCGGCGCTGGTGGCCGGGGTGGTGAAAAGCCGTGGGGGCGCGGGGATGCCGTGGTTCGTCAGGCTCTCGCAATATATGGATATCCGGCTGCTGCTGGCCGGCTCGCTATTGCCGGACATCATCGATAAGCCCGTGGGGCAGCTTTTCTTCCGCGAGGCCCTCAGCAGCGGGCGGATATACGCCCATACGCTGCTGTTCCTGGTGGTGATGGCCGCTGCCGGGTTCTTTCTCTTCAAGCGCTACCGTCAGGTATGGCTGCTGACGCTGGCAGCCGGCACCCTGATGCACCATATCTTTGACGCCATGTGGAACGCGCCCGCCGTCCTGTTCTGGCCGCTGCTGGGCTTTGAGTTCTCCAGAATCAACGTCGATGTCTGGCTGACGAATATGTGGCGCGGACTGTTCACCAACCCCTCGGTATACGTACCGGAGATAATCGGGCTGGCGGTGCTGACGTGGTACGGGGTAACCCTGGTGAGAGGCAAAAGGGTGGGGGCCTTCATCAGGAACGGGAAGGCTTAATCGTCATTTATTACCGTGTCCCGACCACGATGGGTATCTGCATCCGGGTAGTGCCGCGCATCACATCGAGCGTGGCGTCGTCGCCGGGGCTCTTGAACTCCCCGAGATAAGAGGTGAGGTCGGCCGTGTCCCGCATGGGGATGCTGTCGATGGCCACGATGATATCCCCGTTCTGAACACCGGCCGCCTGGGCGGGGCCGTCGCTGAAGACGGCATTCACCAGAGCCCCGTTGGCTGTTTCCAGGGCCCTGTCCACGGCCACCTGCGGCGTGAGGTCGGTGATGCCCACGCCGATCCAGGGGTAAGGGAAGCTGCCGGTGGCCAGTATTGAATCAACCACGCGCTTCACCTTGTTGGCCGCCACCGCGTAATAGATGCCGTCGCCCTCGGTGGGAAAGATTCGGGCGATTACCACGCCGATTATCTCGCCGCTGGCGTTGGCCAGCGGGCAGCCCGAGTTGCCGGCGTTTACCGCCGCGTCGAACTGGAGCAGGTTGGGTACCCAGCGGGTCCCCGAATCATAGCTTATCTCGGTAAACCGGTTGACCTGGCTGATAATGCCCGCCGTCAGCGTGTCTCTCAGGTTAAGCGGGCTGCCGATGGCGATGACCGGCTCCCCGATTTTTATCAGGCTGGAGTCGGCCAGCGGGAGCGGCTCGATGCCCGGATTGTTGTCCATTTTCAGCACGGCCACGTCGCTGAACTCGCTGAAACCCACCACGGTAGCGCGGGAGACCCGGCCGTCGTGCATCGTGACGTATATCGGGGAGAGGCCATCGATGACATGGTGGGCGGTGACCACGTGGCCCTCGTTATCCAGGATGAAACCGGAGCCCACCGTGCTCTGCCCGTTGCTGATACGTACCGTGACCCGGCTGACCCTCCGGTAAACCTCGGTGGCGTCAATCATGGTAGCCGACAGTCGGGACTCGGCGCCGGCGATGTGGTCGCCAAGGGCGTCCACCTGTGACGAGACGCCGCCGATTTCACCCTCCACGCCGGAAATACGCCCCTCGGCGGCGTTCAGCTCTGCCTGGAAGACGTCTAAGTCATTCCGGGACGCCGCTACCTGGCCTTCCAGGGAGTCGAGGCCCTGCCGCGTTTCTGTGCGCAGGCCGGCGAGGTCGTTGCCGACGGAGGCCACCCGGGCCGTCTGCTCCGTCTCGAAGACTCCCAGACTGACATGGAGCAGGTCAATCTGCTGGTTAAGGGTGTAGGAGTAGTAACCGATACCTCCGGTGATAATCAACAGCAGTACCAGTATGACGATGATAACCTTGTTAGCCATGAATAACTCCTTATCGGCCGACGGTCCTTTGATAACCCGGGCGGACTACGGCTGTACCCGGGTGAGGGTTAGCGGGCAAGACCTCCAGACCCCCTGGGCATCCGGCGTGCTCAGGACGATACCCCAGAGGTCGCCGCTGCCGCTGCGGGCGAAGTGCCACCAGTGGGTAAACAGGCTGGGGATTCCCTTGGTGCGGAAGACTATTTCCTCCGCCGGGCCGAAGGTCTGCACGGCCAGGCCGGGCCACTCGGAGATAGTGCCCGGGGCCTCGTCGATATGCACGTTGACCTCCCTGGTCTGCCAGTCTATTTCCAGCTCGATATGCCAGGGGGCATCGGCCCCCGGCAGGTGTGCTTCACCGCGAAAAGTCTCCATGATTCACCCCCGTAATGGTAAAAGGTTCCTAATTTTATTACATTTTCGGTCGGGTTATTGTTACCGTCTCCAGATATAAATAGACCTTTTGACTCAGACTACCGCTCACACCTTCTGCGCCACGATGCCGGCAACGGCCTTCCGGTCCTCGATGACACCTTCACGGTAGCGCAGGCAGCGGAAGTCGCGGAATATCTCCAGCAGCTCGTTGTGCCGCAGCAGGAAGTCCGGGTTACGCGGGCGCCCGAACTGCGCCTGGTCGATGATGAATGTCTCGTAGACCACCATGCCTCCGGGGCGTACCCCCTCTTTCAGCGACGGTACCAGCGAGCGCTGGAGGTAGTTGAAGCAGATAATCACGTCATAGGCACCCTTTTCAATCCGGTAACCTCCCTCCAGGTCAGCGACCTTTGCCGTGAGGGTGACGCCGGCCCGATGCGCCGCTTCCCGCGCTGCCGCCACCGCCTCCGCCGAGATATCGATGCCGGTTACCGTAAAACCGGCCCCGGCCAGGTAGATGGCGTTCCGCCCGTTCCCCGTGGCCACGTCGAGCGCTTTGCCCACCGGCAGGAGCCCGATGTTGGCCACCAGGAAGGATGCCGGCTCCAGGGAGGTATCGTTAAGGTGCGTCATGGGTACCGGTCCCCCGGCGGCCTCAAGCCCCCGCCAGCTTTTTGGCAATGGTGGCCACGTGCCGGCCCTGGTAGCGGGCCATCGCCCGCTCGTTCTCGCTGGGCATGCGGCTGCCGTCGCCGCCGGTGATGGTACCGGCACCGTAGGGGCTGCCGCCGGTTATCTCATCCATAGTGGTCTGGCGTTTCTCGGAGTAGGGCAGGCCGACGATGACCATGCCATGGTGGAGCAGCGTGATATAGGAGGTGATAATGGTGGTCTCCTGGCCGCCGTGCTGGGTGGCGCTGGAGGTGAAGACGCTGCCCACTTTCCCCACCAGGGCGTCCCTGGCCCACAGCCCGCCCGTCTGGTCGAGGAAGTTGCGCATCTGGGCGCACATATTGCCGAAACGGGTGGGTATCCCGTAGATGATGGCATCGGCATCGGCGAGGTCGGCCGGCCTGGCCACCGGGATATGGGCGAAGGCCTGCCTGGCCTTCTTGGCGCCGGACTTCTCCAGCGCTTCATCGGGGACCAGCTCGGGGACCTGGAGCAGCTCCACCTCGGCGCCTTCGACCTCCCGGGCGCCTTCGGCCACGGCCTCCGCCATCCGGTAGATATGACCGTACATGCTGTAAAAAACGATTTTAACTTTCATCTTACCTTACCCCCCAATTCCGGAGGTTATCAGGGGGTTGCCAGCTTTTTCTTAATCCCGGATAGCTGTTGTAAATGGGACTTCTCCTCGGCGATGATGGCGTTGAGCTTCGGCACGAGGCGCTGGGGCATGATGTCACGCATCTCGTAGTAAAAGAGGATGGCGTCCTTTTCGGCGGCGATGCCCAGCTCCACCGCCTTAATGTCGCTGTCCGCCTGGGAGGCCATCTCGCTGGTAATCATGTCGTCGGTAAAGACGGCATCGTCGATAAGGGCCTGGAGATAGCCGGTGTACTCGGGGGTGCCGGCTTCCGCGGGCGGCTTGCCGGTTTCACCCAGCATGTCCTGGAAAATACGGATATGCTCCCGCTCCATGTTGACCAGGCCCTCGAAGATGTCCCTGGCCTCCTCGTTTTCCGTGGACTTGGCCATGATATCGTAGAAGGTCATGCCGCGACGCTCCACGCCGATGGCAATGTCGATAAGCTCACCGGCCGAAAAAACTATGGACATGGCTCAGCACCTCCTCCTTTTTTAATAAAGGGCCGCCCGGCCCTCAGATTTCCACCAGTACCGTATCGCCGTCAACCCGGACCTTGTAACGGGGCAGGGGGCGGGGGGACTTGAGTGCCTTGCCCAGCGCCGCCATAATCCCGGAGCCTTTCATCCAGCGCACCACGCTGCCGTCCCGCAGGTCGAACTGCGACCCGTGGCGGGGGCAGGTGACGATGCGCCCCTCCAGCTTCCCCAGCGAGAGGTCGCCGTTCATATGGGTGCAGCGGTTGCCCACCGCGTAATAGCTTTTCCCGACCCTGGCCAGCAGTATCTCGTGCGCCCCGACGGTCACCTTTTGCAGGCTCCCGTCCGGAAACTGGCCGGTCTTGCCGACTTCCACGTAACTTCCCATCGCCGTCCTCCTGTTCCTGGATTACCCGGTAACCGGACTACTTGCCCTCTGCTTCCTTGAGCAGGTCGTTAAATACCTCGATGTGGTAGCCTTCGTTGTTTCGTATCCGCTGGATGAGCGCCTTGGTGCCGGCGTCTTCAACCTCGTTGGCGATGCGGCCGTACTTTTCGTGGACCTCTTTCTCCACCTTGATATCCGCCCGGAGCATCGCCGCCGTCCCGGTGGCCTGGTCGACCGCAATATGCTCGATGACCGGGCTGCCCCCGGAGTCCACCAGCTCTTCCGCGAGCCAGCCCAGGTGCTGCATCTCGTTGACGGCCTGGTCTTCCAGCTGTTTCTTGGCTTCCGCGTCGGGGGTCATGTAGGAGTGGAACATGTACTGGAGGATAACGGTGTACTCGTGCCCGACGCCCCAGTTCAGCGACTCGGCCAGGCTGTCACTACGGTTGCCCCGGATGTCCTTCAGGGCCTCTTTTTTGGCTTTCTCGATGAAGTGCTCGAACTTGCCGCGGTGCGCCCTTTCGTCCGCCACGATGCGCTGCAATAGCCGCTTGACCTTGGGGTCATCAATCGCCCGGATATGCTCCCCGTAGTGGTTGATGGCGCCCTGCTCCAGCCCGACGTCATTACTCATCCATTCCGGCACGGTCTTGCCGGCCATGTTCATAGTGCCCCTATCCAGGCTGGGCTTGCCACCCAGCGCCACAATCGTCTCCGCCAGCCAGTCCAGGTGCCGCATCTCCTCCCGGGCGATGGCCTCAATCTCGCAGGCCACCTCCCCCTCACCCATGGCGTAGGCGTGACTCAGGTACTGGATAATGGCGCCGTGCTCATCCTGAAGGTCGAGGTTCAGGAGCTCGATAATCTTTTTCCTTTCCATTTTTAACCTCCGTAGCTTCCGGCCGGGTCTCCCTTATAACTCCAGCTTACGGAATTCGCTTTTAGTAGCGCCGCAGACGGGACACACCCAGTCGTCCGGCAGCTTCTCAAAAGGCGTCCCGGTGGCGATATTCCCCACGGAGTCCCCCAGTTCCGGGTCGTAAACGTAGCCGCAAACAGTGCATTCGTACTTATCCATTACTTCTTGTCGTCTCCTTTTTCTTTAGCGATGTAGCTTGGAGCGGTCTTGGGAGTGGTCCCCCGCTTGACCTGGTGGTAATACTCGTAAGTCATGCAGGTCTCCTCGGTGAGGACCTCGGCGGCCACGATGCGGCCGACGAAAATCGTGTGGGTGCCGACGTCGACGTCGGAAATCACCTTGGCTTCGAGGTAGGCGGTGGCGTGGTCGAGGAAAATGGGGGCCTTGGTCACGCCCAGCTTGTAATTGACCCCCTCCAGCTTATTGACGTCCCGTCCAGACTTGAAGCCGAAGCCGCCGATATAGGGCAGGGGGGTTGCCTGGCAGAGGACCGCCGCCGCAAAGACCTTACTGGCCATGATGTACTCGTGCGTCAGGTTGCTCTTGTTAATGCTCACGGCGACGGTCGGCGGCTCCGAGGTTATCTGGAACACGGTGTTGGCCACCTGCCCGTTGAGCTTTTTGCCCTTTCTGGACCCGACGATGTACATGCCGTAGCCGAGCTTTTGTAATGCGTTAAGATTCATGATTTCAACCTCCGCCTGTTTGGGCCTTTACCCCATCGTCGGTGGTGACGGGCGCCATTCGAAAGGTGCGGAAAAGGCCGCCGGTTAAGAGGAGAGCGCCCCTGGCGTGTTCCTAGCCGCCATCGAGGGAAGGGTGCTCTTTCTGCACGAACCAGGCCCCCGGGTTCTTGAGGAACTCGTAGTAATCCAGCAGGATGCGGTGGTGCTCCTCCTCCTGGACGGCCAGGGCCTCGTAGAACTGGCGCTCGCTGTCGGAGCCGGCCAGGCCGACCTGTTTCTTATAGAAGTCGTAGGTCTTGTTCTCCATGGTCATGGCCGTCTGCACGGCGTCCAGCTCGGAGGGGATAGCCTTGACGCCCTTATCCATTTCCTCCAGGGCCTGGGCGAATATCGTCCTCAGGCCGCGGCCGCTGTCATGGGTGAACTTTTCTTTCGGCCACCCTTTCCTGGCGCTGATGGTATCGTAAATGTTCTGAAAGACCTTCTGGTGAATGTCCTCTTCCACCGCCAGCTTCTCCAGCAGCTTCTTACCCAGCTTGTTGGCGCTGGACTTAGCCGCCGCCTGGTAGAATTTCTTGCCATCGGCCTCCATCTGGAGGGCCGCCTTAAGTGCCGCTAGTGTTTTTTCATGCCCCTGCGCCATAATTACCTCCTCGTGTTAAGTCTTTAATCGCACTCCGGACACGGTAATGGCTTTGCGTATTGGATAATAATCTTAAATGGCATCACTGTCAATTTTTCCAGTCATATTATGGCCCATCGGGGTATTACCTGTATGTGATAAATGTTTCACCGGCGGGTAACGTTATAAGTCCCTCTAAAAAGTATAACATATCCTGGCGGCGTTTCACCTGTTGACCCTACCGGGAAGGGCGCGCGCCTTGACACTTTCCGCGCTGGCTAATATCATTTAATTAGAGAACATCATTACCGAGGAGATGGAACTCATGGCCGAGAAGAACGTAGTCATTTACACCACCCCCACCTGACCCTACTGCACCATGGCGAAGGAGTATCTTTCGCAGAAGAAAATTCCGTATCAGGAGCATGACGTATCCGTTGACCACGATGCCGCCAAAGAAATGGTGGAAAAGACGAAGCAACTGGGGGTGCCCGTTATCATCGTTGACGATAAAGAAATAATCATCGGGTTTAACCCGGCCAGGCTGCAGGAGACGCTCGGGCCGGACCAGGCAGGGGACCCCGGAATTGCAAGGAGGCAGGCTTGATGAATGAGACACTGAAGCTAATCGACCAGCTTATTGCCGAACACAAGGTCATGAACGAGAGGGCCATGAACATCGAGAAAGCGGCCAATGACGCCAGCCTGCTGACGGACCTGAAGGAAGCCAGGGAGACCTTTGTGCCGGGTCGGTTCGACCAGAGGCAGAGCCTGGGGAAGCTGGAGGAGATGCTGGTAGCCATCGGGTCCTGGCTGGACAAGCACTTTAACCGCGAGGAGACGATACTGCTGTCCGCCGTGGAGAAGCACGGCGAGAGGAAGCTTATCTCGGCGCTTAACTCTCTGCTCCTGGAACACACCGACATCCGCAACCGCATCGGCGAGTCCAAGGAGCACATCGCCGAGCTGACGGGCGGGGGGCTGGGCCGCCACCGCTGGGACGCCAGCGCCAACGACATGAGGGCCCACCTTACCCATACGAGGCGACTGCTGGAAGCCCACGCCGCCATGGAGAACGGGCTCTTCGCCGAGCTGCGCCGGGCCCTGGCGGGAGACAGATGAAGTAAGGAGACAGACCGATGACCAGAAGAGTAAAACTTGCCGTTAACGACCTGCCCATCGACCTCGACTACTTTGTGGCGGGCTACCTTGACCACGTCGTCGGCGGCATCGTCGCCAGCCTGCGTGACACGGGAGAAATCAGGGAAGTGAAGCTGAACATCGATAACGAGGGGCAGGTAACCATCAATCTCAACGGCGCCGATGTCCCGCTCACCCCATTCCCCGTGGAAATCATCGGGAGTACTATTCGGGGTATCATCGCGCCGCTGAAAGGCGTGGACGCAGCCGTCAATACCCTGGAACTGACCATCAACAGGTAGTCCGGTCCCTCAGACGGACGTCTCGCAGAGCCTGATATCCCCCCAGGCCCCGATATCCTCGCCGATGATAATGACCAGCCCTTTCAAGCCGCCGATACCCCGGCCGAACCCGATGGCGGCTTCGATGTCGCCGGCCTGGCTGACCCGGTTCCCGATGGCCGTCGCCGCCGCGTCCGCCAGCGCCGTTGACCCCGCCAGGACCACCACGGCATCGGCTTTACCGAAGCTCAGGGAATGCCCCACCGTGCCCGACGACGTGCAGATGCCCAGCGGCGTTTCCCGGGCACCGATTTCCAGTCCCAGCTTCCCCGTCAGGGGCGATTTCCCGGCGTAAATGCCGACGGTTCGCTGGCGGCGGACCTTGAGGAAGATATCTCCGCCGTTCTCCACGATGACCTCCGGGGAGAAATGGAGCAGCTCCCTCCCGACGCCCTCGGCGATGGCTCCGGCCACGGCCGCCATCGGCCCTACGCCCGCCTGCTGCCCCGCCTCCGCCATCTGCCGGACGATGTGCGGGGCATCGTGGGGGACCTCAATGGGCTCCAGCGATGTCAGGAACTCGGGGACGCGCCGGATGTAGCCTTCGAGCTGGGCACGGTATTTCACCACCATGCGGTGGGCTTTGCGCTGCAGGTTGGCCGCGGCGCGGATGTATAAATCGGTCTCCCGGACAGTGACGTTGAAGGGGACGAGGTCTTTGCCCTCAATCCAGTGGCGGTAAGTTCTCGGCTCCATCTGAATCAGAACTGGACCTTCATCGCCCGCGGGGGACAGGCGGTGATGCAGATGCCGCAGGCGATGCACTTCTCGTTGTCGAAATTCACCACCCTGGTATCGGGGGCGAGCTTGAAGGCGCCGGCGGGACAGAGGGTGATACAGGCGCCGCAGTTGGTGCACTTGTCCTCGTCGCGCGTGACGTCCTGGCTCAGCGGTTGTACCTTTACGCCGGTCTTGGCCAGGAACTCGATGCCCTTTTCGTACTTCTGGCGGTTCCCCCGGAGCTCCAGTACCATCAGCCCCTCCTCCTCCGGGGTGACGGAAGCCTTGAGAATATTGAACTCAAGGTCGTAGTCCTTCACCAGCCGGTAGACTATCGGGCGGTTCACCAGCCGTGGGGGAAAATGCAGCACGATTCTCTTCAAAACAGCCATACCATTACCTCCGGGCGGTCTAACGGGCCGACGGGATTACATAACATTTTAGCAGAGCCGCTGTCCCAATACAACCGGGGGAGTCGTCAGGTTGAAGCGCCTAGTTGTATAAGCTATAATCAAGAATGGATGGCTCATCCATCGGGAGGTGATTTTGCTCAGGACCCATAGCTGCGGCGACTTGAGGAAAGAGCACGTCGGCAGCGAAGTATCCCTGGCCGGGTGGGTAAACCGCCGCCGGGACCACGGCGGGCTTATTTTCATCGACCTGCGTGACAGGGAGGGCATCGTCCAGACGGTGTTCAACCCGGAAATATCGCCGGACAGCCTGAAGATAGCCGGGGAGATGCGCAGCGAATACGTCGTAAAGGTCAAGGGAAAGGTGTCCCGGCGCCCGCCGGGCACGGAGAACCCCAAAATACCCACCGGCGATGTCGAGGTAATCGTCAGGGAGGCGGAGGTGCTCAATGCATCGCGGACGCCCCCCTTCTACATCAACGAGGAGGTGGAGGTGGAGGAAAGCCTGCGCCTGAAGTACCGCTATCTCGACCTGCGACGGCCCCGCATGAGGGAGAACCTGCTCCTGCGCCACCGGGTCATCAGGTTCATGCGCGATTTCCTCGATGCGAGGGGGTTCGTCGAGGTGGAAACGCCCATCCTGCTCAAGAGCACCCCGGAGGGGGCCAGGGACTACCTTGTGCCCAGCCGGCTCCACCCCGGCGAGTTCTACGCCCTGCCGCAGTCGCCCCAGCAGCTCAAGCAGCTGCTGATGGTGGCCGGGATGGACAAGTACTATCAGATTGCCCGCTGCTTCCGCGACGAGGATACCCGCGCCGACCGCCAGCCGGAGTTCACCCAGCTGGACATGGAGATGAGCTTCATTGATGAAGACGATATCCTGGCGCTGCTGGAGGAGCTTTTTATTACCATGATGGGCACCATCAGACCGGAGGTGCGCCTGATAAAGCCTTTCCCCCGCTTCAGCTACGCCGAGGCCATGGAGCGCTACGGCACGGACCGCCCCGACCTGCGCTACGGGATGGAGATAAAAGACCTGACGGACATCCTGGCGGATTCTGAGTTTGCCGTTTTCAACACAGCTATTGCGGGGGGTGGACGGGTCAAGGGGCTCTGTGCTCCCGGCTGCGCCGACTATTCCCGCCGGCAGCTCGATGAGCTGACCGGAAAAGCCAGGGAGCTGGGTGCGGGTGGCCTGGTGACGATTGCCCTGAGCGGCCCCGCCGGCCCTTTGGACAACCTGACCGTGGATATGGTGAAGTCAGCCGCCGCCAGGTTTTTAACGCTGGATAATATCAAGGCGATGGCCGGACACCTTGATGCCAAAGTCGGCGACCTTTTGCTGGTGGTGGCGGGGGACGGTCGGGTGACCGCTAATGTGCTGGGCGAGCTCCGCCGCGAGATGGGTTCCCGCCTCCAGCTGGCGGAGCCGGACCTGTTCGCCTTCGGCTTTATCAAGGACTTTCCATTATTTGAAAGAAATAAAGATACGGGTCGGCTGGAATCGGTGAACCACCCGTTTACCTCGCCTCAGGACGAAGACCTGCCCCTGCTGGATACCGCTCCGGAAAAGGCCCGGTCACGGGCTTATGATATTGTTGCCAACGGTTACGAGCTGGCCAGCGGCAGCATCAGGATTCACCGCAGCGAGGTCCAGAGGAAGATATTGAAAGTGCTGGGCTATAACGACGTTGATATCCAGGAGCGGTTCGGGCACCTCCTTGAAGCCTTCGAGTACGGCGCGCCCCCGCACGGCGGCCTAGCCGTGGGCATCGACCGCATCGTCACGCTGCTGGCCGGGGAGGAAAGCATCCGGGAAGTGATTGCCTTCCCAAAGACCCAGGCGGCGGTAGATTTAACCTTCAACGCACCTTCGCGGGTCACGGCCGAGCAGCTCGCCGAGCTACATATCAGCCTGCGCGAAGAGTAGCCCACCAGGAGGAAACTTGAAAGTAACCAGGGAAAAAGTCGAGAACAGTCAGGCCTACCTGACGGTGGAAATGGAACCCGCCGAGATGGAGGAATCGCTGGAGCACTCCTACCGGCACCTGGCCAGCCGGACGAATATCCCCGGCTTCCGCAAAGGCAAGGCCCCGCGGGCGGTGGTGGAGCGTTACCTGGGGAAGGAGAGCCTCCTGGAAGAGGCCATCAAGCACATCGTCCCCGAGGCCTACGAGAAGGCCCTCAAGGAGCAGGAGATTGAGCCCTTCGCCCAGCCGGAGGTGGAGGTAACCCAGAGCAACCCCGTCATCTTCAAGGCGGTGGTGCCGCTGGCGCCGACGGTGGAGCTCGGCGACTATCACAGCATCAGGATTGCCCCGGAGCCGGTGGAGGTTACTGAAGAAAACGTTGAGGCCGTGCTGGAGGAACTGCGCCACCAGCACGCCACCTGGGAGCCGGTGGAGAGGCCGCTAGACTATAACGACCTGGCCGTCATCGACATCAGCAGTGAGGTCGGGGAAAAGCCCTACCTGAAAAAGCTTGGTGCCCAGTACCCCGTCCAGAAGGAATCGGCGGCGCCGGCCCCCGGGTTCGCCGATGGGATTGTGGGGATGAAGAAAGAGGAGGAAAGGGAGTTCAAGCTTACCTTCCCGGAGGACTACCCCAATAAGGAGGTGGCCGGCAAGGAGGCCTCCTTCAAGGTCAGACTGTCCGAAATCAAGGAAGAGAAGCTTCCGGCGCTCGATGACGCGCTGGCCGGGCTGGTATCGCCGGACTTCAAGACGGTCAAGCAGCTCCGCGAGGAGGTCTTAAAAAGCATGCAGCAACGCGCCGAGGAGCGCTCCCGCATGGAGTTCGAGGAGAAGGTAATCACCGCCGTCATCGACCAGGCTCAGGTGGCCTATCCGCCGCTGCTGGTGGAGATGGAAATCAATCGCATCCTCAACGAGCAGGTGAGGCAGCTCCAGATGACCGGCCGCGGCATGGACGACTACCTGCGGAGCATCAACAAGACGGCCGAGCAGCTCCAGGAGGAGTACCGCCCGGTGGCCACCAAAAACGTGGCCGCTTCCCTGGTGCTGGGCAGGGTCGCCGAGGCCGAGAAGATTGAGGTAGCCGAGGCCGAGATTGACAGCGGCATCGATAATATGACGCAAAACGCCACCGAGGACCGGCGCCAGCAGCTGCGGAAGCTGCTGGATAACCCGCAGACCCGCCAGTCAATCCAGCAGTCGCTGATGACGCGCAAGACCATCGAGAAACTGGCGGAAATAGCCAGAGACAGCCAAGGTCCCGAGAAAACGACCGGGAAAAAGACCAGCAAAGCAACCAAGGAGGAAGTAAAATGAACAACTTACCGATGAACATCATACCGGGCGTGGTGGAGAGCGGGCCGCGGGGCGAGCGATTCTGGGATATCTATTCCCTGCTGCTGAAGGAGCGCATCATCATGCTCTTCACACCCATCACCGACCCCGTCGCCAATACCATCATCGCCCAGTTTCTCTATCTGGAGAGGGAAGACCCGGAGCGGGACATCAACATGTACATCCAGAGCCCCGGCGGCGTTATCAGCGCTGGCCTGTCTATCTATGACACCATGCAGTACATCAAGCCGGACGTTTCCACTATCTGTGTCGGCATGGCGGCCAGCATGGCCACGGTGCTGCTCTGCGCCGGTACCAAGGGCAAGCGCTTTGCCCTGCCCCACGCCACCATCCACATGCACCAGGCCATCGGGGGCGCTCAGGGCCAGGCGGCCGATATCGTCATTGCCGCCCGCGAGATCATGCGCCAGCAGGACATCATCAAGGACATCCTCGTCAGGCATACCGGCCAGACCATGGACAAAATAACCCATGATACCGACCGCGATTTCTATCTGAATCCCAAACAGGCGGCGGAATACGGTATCATCGACGAGGTCCTGACCAAGCCGTCCGAGGAAGAGAAGGAAACCAAGGCCAAGAAAGAAAAGAAGTAGGGCCGCCTGATTACGTCTGGTTGTCTTCCTCGTAATTGCGAGGAGCCTGAGCGACGAAGCAAACTCAAATACAGCTACGGGATTGGTTCGCTCCGCTCGCAATGACGGCGGGTATTCCTAAAAAGCCTCAAATTACTAGGGCAGATTGTCCCTTACCGCCTCATCTATTTCGGCGGTGAGGTCGTAGCCCTTTATCAATCGGCCTTCGGCATCGGCCACCTGCTTGTCGGGGGTTATCTTCACACGACCCTGGCTGAACGACCTGATGGTGGCCACCACCAGCGGCAGTTCCCGCACGTAGCCGTGCCGGCGTATGGCCTTGAACAGGGGATTGCTTTCCCCCTCGCCTGCCTTTATCTCCGCGACCGTCTTCCCCTTTATCCCCTCCCAGAGGGGGTCGAAGGGCTTGCCCCGGATGGAGAAGTGGCAGTAGGTGGCCGTGGGGCCGGCGTCAAGCTCCGGGATGGCCACGTGCATTTTCACGCCCTGGGTGGACGCCCCATCCTCGATGAGCTTCCAGATGACCTGCTGCCAGGTGCCGGCCGGTCCGTCCGGGGCGGCGGGGTGCAGGTTGATGATGTCGTACTTACGGCACATCTCCGGCCCCGTAATCAGCATGAAGCCGGCCAGCACGCAGAGGTCCGGGTGGAAACCCTCGAGGCGCTGCATTACCTCCCGGTCGTAGTCGAGGCGCCACTGCGGTAATGGCTTCAAAGGGTCGGGGTTGGGCATGTCCCGCACCGCGCGGTACATCTGGTAGGAGAAGCTGACCAGGGGGATGCCGTAGCCCTCCACCATGTCCAGGTAGCTATCGGTGGCGTCCGTTTCACCGCGGTCCCGACTGCAGTAAACGAACTCGATGTCCACATCGAGCCCGCCGGACTTGATGGCCTCCCGAACGGTGCGCAGCAGCCCCTTGGAGCCCTCGCCCCGGCCGGTGGAGAACCAGCCGATTTTGTAGCGGCGGGCCAACCTTATTTCCTCCTGCGGAAACGTGTCTTCATCTTGGCCCAGGTGCTGAAAACGTGCATCACCGGGCTTGACCTCCCCCCGTGAATCTTCCCCCGCGCCAGCGACCTGAGGAATTCGTCTTTATCCTTGAACTCCGACATCTCCACGTAAGCGTTGCCGATTTCATAGATGGAATGGGCGTCGCTGCCGGCGCCGCAGGCGATACCGTGCTTCTCCGCAAATGCCAGGGCTTTCTCGGAGTTGGCCGGGAAGGGGCTGCGCGAGTTGAGTACCTCCATGAGGTCGATTTCCCCGGCAATCTCCTCGATGCACCAGTCCTTCAGGGAGGAGCCGCGTATCGTCTCGAAGGGGTGGGGAATATTCACCAGCCCGCCCTGGGCCCTGATGCGCTTGATGGCCTCGCCGGGGGTCAGCCCGCTGGGTATGGTCTCTTTGAGAAACATGCCCATGATTTCGCCCTGGGTGGTCAGGATTTCCTCGGCGACGATGACACGGAAAGGGGCAATCTTCTGCATCTTCAAAGCGCCCTCGGCGGTGCCGTGGTCGGCCACGGCGATGCAGTTGATGCCGAGCTCCCGGCAGCGATTGATAATCTTCTCCAGGGGTGTGCTGCAGTCCATGGAGTACTCGGTATGGATATGAAGGTCGGCCTTCAGCAAGGCGGCTCTCAGCTGCTCCTTTCCAGATAGGTGCCGGTGCGCGTGTCCACCTTGATGACGTCTCCCTCGTTGACGAACAGGGGGACCTGAATCGTCACGCCGGTCTCCAGCTTGGCCGGCTTGTTGCCGCCGGTGGCGGTATCTCCCTTGAAGCCGGGGTCGGCCTGGGTCACCTCCAGCTCGACGGTAATCGGCAGGGTCACTCCCACCACTTTCTCCTTGTAGCTCGTCACCTCCACGGAGTTGCCTTCCTTGAGGTAGTCGAGCGCGTCACCGAGTTGTTCTTTCGCCAGCGGCATCTGCTCGAAGCTCTCCTGGTCCATGAAGTAGTAGAGGTTGCCGTCGTTATAGAGGTACTGCAT
Organism: Chloroflexota bacterium; assembly: GCA_043818415.1. Lineage (GTDB taxonomy): Bacteria > Chloroflexota > Dehalococcoidia > Dehalococcoidales > RBG-16-60-22 > RBG-16-60-22. The sequence goes on from JBDRFW010000155.1 coordinate 18,280, forward strand.
CTGGCGCGAGTCCAGGCGCGCCCTGACCAGCTTTTCGTCCGACTGGATGGAGCGCTCGATGGTATGGCCGGCGCTGATATCGCGCAGCTTGACCTTGGACAGGGCGGTGCGCTTCATCTTGACGTGCTGTTGCTCGACCACCTGGTAAAGCTTGCCCTCGAACTCGATGATAACTCCCTTTCTCAGTTCCGTGGCGTTAATCATACCTCACCTTTCTCGCTTTAGAGAGAGTCACCACTCTCCCGTTTTCCATCATGACCGTATCCTCGATGCGGACGCCGCCCCAGCCGGGCAGGTAGATGCCGGGCTCCACGGTGAACACCATGCCGTCCGCCAGCTTCTCTTTGGAACCGTGGCCGAGGCGGGGCGATTCGTGGGCGGCCAGCCCAACGCCGTGGCCCAGGGAATGCCCGAAGGCCTCCCCATAGCCCGCCCGATTGATGACCTCCCGGGCGGCGGCATCGGCCCGCTGCCCCGTCATACCTCCAATAATTATATCAATTGCCCCCGTCTGGGCGTCAAGGACGGTGGCATAAACTTTCTTAAAGGTGTCGTTCGGGGCGCCTACGCAAATGGTGCGGGTAAGGTCGCTGGCATAGCCTTCGTACCGGGCACCCATGTCAATCACCACCGGCTCGCCTTCCCGGATGACGCGCTCCGATGGTCTGGCATGGGGACGGGCCGAGTTCGGCCCGGCGGCGACGATAATCTCGAAGGCCACCGCCTCGCCGCCGTTTTCCCGCAGGTATTTCTCCAGTTCCCAGGCAACCTGCCGCTCCGTCATCCCGGCTTTAATGGTGGGGGCGACCCGCTCGAAAGCGAGGTCGGTAATGGCGGCGGCCTTCCTGATAAGCTCGACTTCCCCCGGCTCCTTGACCGCCCGCAGCGACTCCACCAGGCCCGTGACGGGCACCAGCTTCACGGCCACCTGCTTCTTTTTCAGGGCGTTTTTCAGCTGCCGGTACGCCTCGACGGTAATATCCCCCGCCTCAAACCCGAGCCTTTTTATCCCGGCGTCCCTGACCAGTCCCGGAAACCAGTCGACGGCATTGCCCGCAATCTTAAATACCCGGTAGTCCGTGGCCTGGAGGCCGGCCTGTTCGGTGTAGCGGAAGTCCGTGGCCAGCACCGCCCGCTTGGGGGTGATGAGCAGGTATCCCGCCGAGCCGTCGAAACCGGAGAGGTAGTGCCGGTTCTCCGGTTGGGAGATAAGGATACCGTCGATGTTTTTCGCGGCGAGCCCCCGGCGCAGCCCGGACAGGCGCCTATTCACCTTGGCGGTTCTCCGGCCGGGCCATGGGGTGGGCGGCGAGATATACCTTGCGGGCCTGGCTCTGCGTAACGTGGGTGTAAATCTGCGTCGAGGAGAGGTCGGCGTGTCCCAAAAGCTCCTGGACGACCTTGAGGTCGGCCCCGCCGTCGAGGAGGTGGGTGGCGAAGGTATGGCGCAGCATGTGGGGGTGCACCTTCTTGCCGATGGTCAGGGCGTATTTCTCCAGCAATTTTTGAACCGTCCGGGCAGGGAGCCTGCCGCCGTAGCGGTTGACGAAGAGGGCAGGGCTCTTCCGGCCGCCGAGGAGTTCGCGCCTTCCTTCATTGATATAGGCGCTCAGGGCGTGGGCCGCCGGCGCCCCGATGAGGACGACGCGCTCTTTGGAGCCCTTGCCCCAGACCCGTATCTCGTTGGTGACCAGGTTGACCTGGTCCACGTCCACGCTTACCAGCTCGCTGACCCTCAGGCCGGAGGCGTAGAGCAGCTCCAGCAGGGCGCGGTCACGCTGGCCCTGGGGCTGCGAGAGGTCCGGCGCCTCGACGAGTCGCTTGGCCTCCTCCACGGTCAGGAAGGCGGGAAGGCGCCGGTCCAGCCGGGGCGAGGTCGTGGTGGCCGCCGGGCTGGCCGGGACCATCTCCTCGCGCATGAGGTAGCGGTAGAAGGAGCGTATGGCGGAGAGGCGACGGGCGATGCTCGACTTGGCGGAGCCGTGCTCCATGAGGTGGGAGAGGTAGCCGCGCAGGGTCTGCTTGTTGATGTCCCGGAAAGACTCCACCCCCAATGACTTTACATAATTAAAGAATTCCAGCAGGTCGCGGGTGTAGTTGCGCACGGTATACTTGGAGGCGTTTTTCTCCGCCTCAAGGTAGGCAATGTATTTGTTAAAGACTTCCTGCATAGGTTACTAAACAGTCTCTTTTTCCCTGGCTTCTTCTGCCTTCCCCTTGTACTCACACTTAGTACACCAGGCCTGTCGGCCGTGCTGGGTGAGTAGCCCGCTGCATTTGGGGCAGGGCTGGGGGAGGGGCCGGAAGTTGGTAGCGAAATCACAGTCCGGATAGCCACTGCACCCGTAGAAGGTGCGCTTCTTTTTGTTCACCCGCTGCAAGATTTCCTTACCGCACTTCGGGCAGTTGGCCCCCACCTTGACCTGGAACGACTGCGTGTACCGGCACTCGGGGTAGCCGCTGCAGGCCACGAACTTGCCGAAGCGCCCCGTCTTCACCACCAGCGGCTTGCCGCATTTGGGGCAGGCGTCCCCCGTCTCCTCGTCGGGCAGCTTGACCTTCTCCGCCAGCTTTAGTGCCCTTTCGAGGTCTTTATTAAAGGGGGCGTAAAAGTCCCGGATGACGCCGTGCCATTCCCGCTCCCGGCTGGCGATGTCGTCGAGCTCGTTCTCCATGTCGGCGGTGAACTTGATATTGATGATGTCCGGAAAGTACTGCACGAGCAAATCGTTGACGGCGGTGCCCAGCTCGGTGGGCTGGAAGACACCCTTGAGCTTGCCGACGTACTCGCGGTCCTGGATGGTGGATATCGTCGGGGCGTAGGTGCTTGGCCGGCCGATGCCGGCCTGTTCCAGTGCCTTGACCAGCGTGGCCTCCGTGTAGCGGGACAGTGGTTGGGTGAAACGCTGCTCCGGTATAATCCTGAGCAGGTCGAGCTTATCCCCCTTTGCCAGCGGCGGCAGCGTGCCCTTGCCTTCCTCCTCCGCCTCGTCCCGGTCCTCGCTGTAGAGGGTCATGAACCCGGGGAAGGTATTGACCGAGGCGGCCGTGCGCAGCAGGTAGTCTTTACCGTTTTTCGCCTCGACATCCACGGTAGTGTTATCAAACAGGGCGGCCGCCATCTGGCTGGCAACCATACGCTTCCAGATGAGGTCGTAGAGCCGGAACTGGCTGGCGTTGAGGTACTTCTTAATCAGGCCCGGCTCGCGGTAGGTCCGGGTGGGGCGGATGGCCTCGTGGGCCTCCTGAGCCCCCTTTGCCCGGGCGGTAAAGGCGCGGGGGCGCGGCGGCAGGAACTTTGCCCCATACTTCTCCCGGATGAATTTCACTGTCTCGGCGATGGCGCTGCCAGCCACGCGGGTGGAGTCGGTGCGCATGTAGGTAATCAGGCCGACGCTGCCCTCACCGCCGACGGGCAGGCCTTCGTAGAGCTGCTGGGCGATGGCCATGGTCTGCTTGGCGGTGAACCTTAGCTTGTGCCAGGCCTCCTGCTGGAGGGTGCTGGTGGTGAAGGGGGGGGCCGGCTGGCGGGTGGCTTTCCTGGTGGCAATTTTGAGCACATCGTAGGCCGCCGCCTCCAGTTCTCCTTTTATCTTATCGGATTCCTCCCCGGTATGCGTTTCAAGCTTGGTGCCGTCAACCAGACCGACCAGGGTTGCCCGAAAGGATGCCTTCTCCTTTTTCTTGGCCAGCTCAGCTTCGATGACCCAGTACTCCACCTTTACGAAGGCCTCAATCTCCCGCTCGCGGTCGACGATTATCCTGACGGCCACCGACTGCACCCGGCCGGCGGAAAGGCGTTTCCTGACCTTCTGCCAGAGCAGGGGGCTTATCTTGTAGCCAACCAGCCGGTCCAGGATGCGCCGTGCCTGCTGGGCATCCACCAGCTTCATATCGATTTCCCGGGGGTTCCGGAAGGCCTCCTTCACGGCTTCATCGGTTATCTCGCGGAAAACGACCCGGTAGTACGGCTGCTGGTTAGAGCGGGCCACCTCGGCGAGATGCCAGGCGATGGCCTCCCCCTCGCGGTCGGGGTCGGTGGCGAGGTAGATGGCCGAGGCGTCCCTGGCCGCCTGCTTGAGCTCGTTGACCAGCTTGGTCTTGGCCTTGGGAACCACGTACTTGGGCGCAAAATCATTTTCAATATCAACGCCCATCTGGCCCCGCGGCAGGTCTCTCACGTGCCCCAGCGATGCCTTGATAGTGTAGCTGCGCCCGAGAATCTTGCCGAGCGTCCGGGCCTTGGCCGGCGACTCCACGATAACCAGTTTTTTACTCATAATCGTTAATCAACTCTCACGCGGTATTCCTGCCGGGCTTCCCGCGACCGTACGTAGTTCATGGTGCCTACCTGCTTGACGAGTCCCTTGAGCTCCATCATCGCCAGGGTGCCGCTGACCGTCGCCGCCGGCAGGCCACTCTTGCGGCAGACCTCGTCAATATGGATAGGCTCGGCGTCCAGCTCCCGGAGGAGGACCGACTCCGTTTCCGATTCCGGCAGGACTTCCCGCATCTCTATCTGCCGGGCGACCGTCGTCAGGTTGAGCTCTTCCAGTATATCGGTGTAGTCGCTCACCAGCTTGGCGCCATCCTGGATGAGGTGGTTGGTGCCCCGGCTCACCGGCGAGAGGATACTGCCGGGAATGGCGAACACCTCACGGTTCTGCTCCAGGGCCAGGCGGGCGGTAATCATCGCCCCGCTGGTCTCGTCGGCCTCGGTAATCAGGACGCCCAGGCTGAGGCCGCTGAGGATGCGGTTGCGCCGGGGAAAGTTCTCTGCCCGGGGCCGTGTCCCCAGGGGGTACTCGCTGAGCAGGGCGCCGTTCTCCATGATGTCGCGCGCCAGCCTCTCGTTCTCCGGAGGGTAAACGCCGTCGAGCCCGCAGGCGAAGACGGCCAGGCTACGCCCGCCGGCCTCCAGCGCGCTGCGGTGGGCGATGGTATCGATGCCGCGCGCCAGGCCGCTGACGATGGTAATCCGGCTCCGGGCGAGGTCGGCCACCAGTTCCTCGGTCACCTGCTTGCCGTAAACGGTCGCCCGCCGGGTGCCGACCACCGCCAGGCACCATTCATCCTCCGGCAGCAGCGAGCCGCGGATGTAGAGCACCGGCGGGAAATCGTATATCTCCCTGAGCCGGCGCGGGTAATCCGCATCATTGCAGGTGAGCACCTTAATCCCGAGCTTGTCCAGCTTCTCCATCCCGGCATCGGGGTCGACCCTGTCCCGCCACTGGGTGATGGCGCGCCGGGCGGCGGTGTCCAGTCCGGCCTGCTTGAGCTCCCCGGGCGATGCCTTCCAGGCGCTTTCCAGCCCGCGGAAATAGCTCTCGAGCTGCGCCAGACGGACGCGGCCGATGCCGGGGATGTTGTTGAAAGCCACCCAGTACTTGATATCCTCGTTCAAAGCAACTTTAATTCTATCACAGGGGTAGGTTTAAGACAATTTGATTAACATCTACCTCACCCCCTTTGTCCCCCTCTCCTATCAAGGAGAGAGGGAAGAAAAGAAAGAGGGGCTGGCGCCCCTCTTAAACTCCCCTTGAGATGGATAAAGATAATCAGGGGAAAAAGACGGATGGCGGAGAGGGTGGGATTCGAACCCACGGTAGCCAAAGGCTACACACGCTCTCCAGGCGTGCCTGATAGGCC
>JBDRFW010000156.1:0-2685 GCA_043818415.1 Chloroflexota bacterium
GGTCAGCATCGCTGCAACCACTTTACCCGTATCCAGCGCACTTCCGCCACCGATGCTGATTACCAGATTGCTTTCGGCCTCACGTGCCTGTTTCACCGCCGTCTTTACCGTAGCAGCCGTCGGTTCGCTGGAGATGCTAAAAGTAACAAATTTTATCTTACACTCACTCAAGTCTTCAAGAAGCGGCTCCGCCCGCGCAGTCGTACTGCCTGTAACAACAAAAACTCTGTCTCCCATCTTAGATGCTAATGGTGCGCTATTTCGATAATCCGCTGTTGAAGAACGGCATCCGCATCAGCGCCGGAAAGCCGGAGCACACCGACGCCCTCCTCAAAGCCATACGGGAACTAGGGGACTAGGCAAACCCCCCGGCCAACAGCCACGTTATTCAACTTTTCTGTTATATAAATTAACACATTACATCAATATATACTTGACAAATTAGGCTTAACTGTTATAATAGTAACATATAGCCAGGTTATCGAGATGGAGACATTATCAGGAGGATGTCAATGGAATCGGCGGATGAATTATTAAAAAACATAATACGGTTACAGGAGAGCCAGGGCTACTCCGACCAGCAGATGGCGGAGAAAATCGGGTGCAGCCGGCCGCTCTACCAGCGGACGCGCACCGGCAAGATACCGGTCGGCGGCACTTTCCTCAAGGGGGCCATGAAACTGCAGGCCGCGGCCGTCGATGGGGGAAGGAAAGCGTCGGTCCGGCGGCAGACGCAGGAGACAAGCATCGACCTGGAGCTTAATGTTGACGGGCAAGGCGCCGGAAATATCGATACCGGGATAGGCTTCTTCGACCACCTGCTGGACCAACTGGCCCGGCACGGACTATTCGACATAAAGCTAAAAGCCACCGGGGACGACCCGCACCACACCGTGGAGGACGTGGCCATCTGCCTGGGCAAGGCCTTCAACGAGGCGCTGGGCGAGAAACGGGGCATCCGGCGCATGGCTAATGTGGCCGTGCCGATGGATGAAGCCCTGGTGACGGTAGCCATCGATATCGGCGGGCGGGGCTACGCCGTGCTGGACCTGACCTTTAACGCCAGCGACCTCACCGGGCTCAACCCCGACCTCGTCCGGCATTTTTTGGAGTCGTTTGCCTTCCAGGCGAGGCTCAACCTGCACGCGGCCATCGTTTACGGGAGCAATGACCACCACAAGGCGGAGGCCCTGTTCAAAGCGCTGGGGCGGGCCCTGGATGCGGCCACGCGGATTGACGAGCGCATCAGCGGCGACCTGCCCACCACCAAGGAGTTCCTGGAGAAGTGAGGTTCAGTCCAGGGCGGCCAACTGGCGGCCGGTAAGACGCTCGTAGGCCCGCACGTACCGCTTCGAGGTGGCCTCGATGACGTCCGGGGGCAGCATCGGGGCAGGAGGCTTCTTGTCCCAGCCGGATGCCTCGAGCCAATCGCGCACCGGCTGTTTATCGAAGCTGTCCTGCGACTGTCCCATTTTATAGAGGTCGACGTCCCAGAACCGCGACGAGTCCGGTGTCAATATCTCGTCGATGAGCACCAGTCGGCCGTTGTCTATGCCGAACTCGAACTTGGTATCGGCGATGATGATGCCCTTGCCGAGGGCGTACTCGCGGGCATACTTATAGACGGCCAGGCTTTTCTCCTCCATCTCCCTGGCGGTATGGGAGCCCATCAGCTTGACGATCTCCTCCCTGCGGATGGGCTCGTCGTGGCCGGACTCCGCCTTGGTCGTCGGGGTATAAATCGGCTCCTTCAGCTCCTGGCTCTCCCTGAGACCCTTCGGCATGGTATCACCGTTGACGGTGCCATGCTTACGGTACTCCACCCAGGCCGACCCCGCGATATAGCCCCGGATGACACATTCCACCGGGATGCGTTTGACCTTCTTGCAAATCATTGAGCGACCGCGGATGTAGGCCGGGTAGGCGAAGCGGCTCTCCGGGGGCAGGTAGGAATCGAGGCTGTGGACATCGTCCACTGCTTCCGTCATGTGGTCGGGAATGATTTCCGCGGTGCGGCGGAACCAGAAGGAAGAGAGGCGGTTGAGGACATGGCCCTTGAGCGGGATGCCAACGGGCAGCACCACGTCAAAGGCGGAAATGCGGTCGCTGGCGACGATGAGCAGGTGGCTGCCGAGGTCGTAAGAATCGCGCACCTTACCCCGGATGAATACCGGCAGCGGCAGGTCCGTTTCCATTAACACCGATTGTCCATTAGCAACCATAAACCCAACCTTTCCAGCTATTCGCTCGCTGCGTCCACAGCGTAGATATTATATGGCCCTCGGCCCCAGCTCCATCGTTTCCGGGAGGGCGCCCTGCCACTGCGACTTTGTCAGGCCGAGGCGACGGAAAATCTCGTCGACGTGGGCCAGGTAATGCTCGTAATCGAAGAGCGCCTCCAGCTCCCGGGCGGTCAGGGTGGCTGCCACCTCTTTATCGGCCTTGAGCAGCGTCAGGAAGTTGCGGTTACCCCGCCAGGCCTTCATGGCGTTCTTCTGTACCAGTTCGTAGGCTTTCTGCCGGGCCAGTCCCTTGTCGATGAGGGCCAGCATAACGCGCTGTGAAAACACCAGCCCGCGGGTAAGCTCCATGTTCTTTTTCATCCGGTGCGGGTACACCTGGAGCCGCTTCATCACCGAGGTGAACAGGGCCAGCATATAGTCAAGGGCCAGGCAGGCATCGGGG
>JBDRFW010000157.1:0-11352 GCA_043818415.1 Chloroflexota bacterium
CCGAAGGCAAACAGAACCGTCTTGCCTGTTTTATTATTTACAAAATATTGTATTATCATATATGATGTCAAAAAAGATTCCCGAACTCCGCCTAATCTATATCAATATCACGGAAGGAGCGCGTTGAAGAATGGCTAAAGCAGACTACGAAAAATACCTGGTGAAGAAGCCCGTCTACGAGGTGGTGGCCAACGTCGTGACCAGGAACCGGCAGCACCCCTCGATGACGCTGATGAGCCGGCAGCTCGTGCCGGAATGCAATGCCTACGTGGAGGGCGGCTGGATATGGGGCATGCCCGACCCCAACCCTTCCATCTTCGAGCATACCCACGAGTACGACGAGATTGTCCTCCACATCGGCATCGACCCCGACCACCCCGAGGAGCTCGGGGCAGAAATCGAGTTCTATATCGGGGGGCAGCCGCTGACCATCAACAAGACATCGGCCGTCTTCGTGCCCAAGGGGGTGAAGCACGGGCCGCTGGTCTGGAAAAAGGTTGACAAACCGCACCTGGAGATGGCGATAATGCTCGGGGGCGGTACCCTGGCGGAGGCCGACCCCGGGGGACACCGAAAAAAATAAGCCGCCACCTGCCTCAGCACCCGGAAAGGAGATGAGCCTGCCATGACAAGTTCAAGGTACGAGAAATACATCGTCAGGAGACCTGCATATCCACCCGGCGGCGGGGCCAGGGGGAGCCGGGCGCCCCTGACCTACATGAGCAACGAGCTCGTGCCGGGGTGCAACGTATCTGTCCAACTCGGCTGGGTGCGCGCCCCCGGCTCCCGCGTCGCGGAGCATGCCTACGATTACGACGCGGTTGTCCTGTATATCGGCGGCGACCCCGCCAACCCGGAAGAACTCGGCGGCGTCATCGAGGACCGCCTGGGCGGCCAGCCGCTCACCATCGATACGACCTCGGCGCTCTACGTGCCGAAGGGCGTGAAGCACGGCCCGGTAACCTGGAAGAAATTCGCCCGGCCGCACCTGGAGGTATCGGTGGTACTTGGCCCGGAAGGCACCGGCCGGCCAGTGGCCAGGGGCGATGTCGATTACGAGAAATACCTGGTGCGGCACCCCCACTACCTCCAGAACACCGATGTCACCGACGCCCTCCAGAGTCCCGCCGGCATCTACGTCAGCAGCGACCTCATTCCCGGGGCCAAAGCCTATATCGACTTCGGCTGGATTGGCGGCCTGCCCGAGCCCAATCCCCCCATTCCCGACCACTCCCACGACTACGCCGAGGTGGTGCTGAATATCGGCGGCGACCCCGCCAACCCGGAGGACCTCGGCGCCGAGATAGAGTTCTGCATCGACGGCGAGCCGCTGACCTTCAACACCACGGCCGCGGTGTACGCGCCGAAGGGCATAAAGCACGGCCCGCTGACCTGGAAAAGGCTCGACCGTCCCCACCTGCTGATGCCGATAGTCATCGGCACCGGCAACCTGGCCCAGGCCGCGCCGGGGGGATACAAAGAGAAATGATGATAAGGGGATATTGAAATGGCCGAGCTGAATAAAAAATACTTCGTCACCGGGCTGAAACAGGACATCGCCGAGGCCCCCTGGAACCCGGTATTCACCCCCCAGGAGGCCACGCGGCTGCTGCTGATGGACAAGGACATGGTGCCCGGCGCCTTCTACGTGGAATGCGCCTGGTTCTGGCCGGGCGACTGGCCGGAAATCAAGCCCGGGGACGACCGGGTGAAGGCCCATAAGCACGACTACGACGAGGTCATCGCCTTCTTCGGCACCAACCGCGACGACCCCTACGACCTGGGCGGCGAGGTGGAGCTGTGGATTGACGGCCAGCAGTATCTCCCCACGCGGAGCTTCCTGGCCTTTATCCCGGCGGGCACCGAGCACTGCCCCCTCAATATCCGGAGGGTGGATACCCCCATCTTCCACTTCACAGCCGGGACGGGTAAACAGTATTTCTAGGGCGTATCTATCTTGTCGCCAACGCGTTTACAAAGGAGAGTCAGCTATTGGCCGGCAGCGTAAAATTTGAAAAGCTCCTCGAGCCCTTCAAAATAGGGTCGGTGAAGACCCGCAACCGCATCATCAAAACGGGGGCGGGGATGCTGATGTGGCACCAGGACGAGCTCCGTGTCAACGGCCGGGTCAAGGCCTTCTACGAATCCATCGCCCGGGGCGGGGTCGGCCTGATTATCGTGGAGTCCCCAACCATCGATTACCCCCGGGGCGTCCGCTGGCGGCAGCGCTACCGCATCGACCACGACCGGTACATCAAGGGCCTCCGTGAGCTGACCGAAATTATCCACCGGTACGGCTGCCCGACCTTCATGCAGATGAACCATGACGGCCCCTGGCAGTCCCACCTCGACTTTGAGCCCAACCCCCCTTATACCGGCCAGCCGGTAGCCGCCTCGCCGGTCAGCTTCCGGTCGGACAACGATTTCCATAACGAGGTGCCGCGGGAGCTGACCGTCACGGAGATTGAGGAGATCATCGACCGGTTCGCCAGCGCCGCCGTGCGGGCGGAGAAGGCCGGCTTTGACGGCGTCGATGTCAACGCCTCCAGCAGCCACCTGCTGCACAACTTCCTGTCGCCTTTCTGGAACCGGAGGCAGGACGACTACGGGGGAAGTCACGAGAACCGGGCCAGGCTGGTGACATCCATCATCAGGGAAATTAAAAAGCGGCTGGGGCCCGACTTCCCGGTGGCCGTCTGCATCAACGGCCTGGAAGTCGGGCGGATTATCGGCGTGGCCGACGAAAAATGCCTGACCCCCGAGGAAGCCCGGGGGATAGCCCGACTGCTGGAGGAGGCCGGCGCCAACGCCGTCCAGGTGCGCAACCACTGGATGGGGTATCACGTCGGCGGCTACCTCCCGGACGTGCTTTTTTACCCGGAGCCTCCCATTCCCGTCGAGTCTTTCCCGAAGGAATACGATGCCAGCCGCCGGGGGGCGGGGGCCAACCTGCTCCTGGCCGCCGGGATGAAAAAGGTGCTCTCCATCCCGGTCATCGCCGTGGGTAAGCTCGACCCCGTGCTGGGGGAGAAGGCGCTGCGGGAGGGCCAGGCGGACTTCATCGGCATGACGCGGCGCCTGATTGCCGACCCCGAGCTTCCCCATAAGGTCGCCGCGGGGCGGCTGGCAGACATCGCCCCCTGCACCGCCTGCGAGAACTGCCTGGGCACCGGCCGCTGCCGCATCAACGCCGACCTGGGGACGGAGCACAACACCATCGAAAAAGCGGCCAGGGTCAAGAGGGTGGTGGTGGTCGGCGGCGGGCCGGCCGGCCTGGAGGCCGCCAGGGTGGCGGCGCGGCGGGGCCACGACGTCACCCTCTACGAAAAATCGAACCGGCTGGGGGGACTGCTGCCCCTGGCGGCGCTGGTCAAGGGCACCGACCTGGAGCCGCTGCCGGAGATGGTCCGCTATTTCAAGCGCCAGATTACCGGCCTGGGTGTTAAAATCAGGCTCGGCAGGGAGTTCAACCTCAAGGAACTGGAGAAGCTCAAGCCGGACGCGGTTATCCTGGCAACGGGGGGCACCCCCGTGGTCCCGGAGATACCCGGCATCGAGGGGCGCAACGTCATCAACACCCCGGCCCGTCACCGCCGGCTGAAGTCCTACCTGAGGTTCCTCGGGCCGGAGCTCCTGAGGCGGTTGACCGGGCTCTGGATGCCCGTCGGGAAAAGCGTCGTCGTTATCGGCGGCGATATCCACGGCTGCGAGCTGGGCGAATTCCTCACCCGGCGGGGCCGGACCGTCACCATCGTCGAGGCCGACGAGACTCCCGGCAAGGGAATGGTGGACGTCCTCATGGCCTACCTTTTCACCTGGTTCCGGAAAAAGGGCGTCACCCTGATGCCGGGCGTCCGGTACGAGGAGATAACGGCCAACGGGCTGACCGTGATTAACGATGAGGGGAACCGGCAGACCATCGCAGCCGACAGCATCATACCAGCCCTGCCGCTGGAAGCGAACCCCTACCTCTTAAAAATCATGGAAGGGAAAGTCCCGGAAGTTTACGCTATCGGCGACTGCCGCGAGCCCGGCCTGATAAGGGACGCCGTCGCCGACGGCTCACGCGTCGCCCGGGCTATCTGACCTTTATTAAGGAGGCAAGCAACCGTGAGCCCCGAGCGGATTTCTCGAGCCAGGAATATCGATGCGGATGTGGTCGTCATCGGGGGCGGCCTCTGCGGGATGGCGGCGGCCGTGGCGGCGGCGGAAAAGGGGGCCGGGGTGGCGCTGCTGGAAAAGAAGGGGGGCCCCGGCGGCAACTCGGCCTTCGTGGTGGGCATCTTCGGGGCGGAGAGCCCGGCCCAGCGGCGGCTGGGCATCGATACTCCCCCGGACGAACTTTTCAAGATGGGCATGGACTACGCCCACTGGAATATCAACCCCCGCATCCTCCGTACCTTCATCCAGAAATCGGGGGACACCATCGGGTGGCTGGAAGCAAAGGGCATCCGGTTCGATAATATCCCCCCTTTATACCCCGGCCACGTGATACGGACCTGGCACAGCACGGTCGCACGGAACGTCGGCCCGGTAGTCCTTAAGGTTCTGCGGCAGGACGCCGAGCGGCTGGGCGTGAAGCTGTACTTCCATACCTCCGCGAAGAAAATATTGACCGGCGGCGCTGGCGGCGTGACCGGCGTCCTGGCGAATGTGAAGGGGCAGGAGCTACGTATTGCTACGCGTGCGGTCATCATCGCCACCGGCGGGTACGGGGGCAGTCCGGAGCTGCTGAAAAAATACCGCCCCGCCTACAGCGAAAGCATGATATACATCGGCCTGCCCCACCTGAAGGGGGAAGGGCTGCTCATGGCCACCGCAGTCGGCGCGGCCACGGAAGGGCTGGGGACGCTCGTCTTACACACGCATTTATACCCGGGGCCTTCAAACATCAACGGCCTGGCCCAGGAACCGGCGACTCTCTGGGTCAATGCGAACGGAAGGCGGTTTGCCGATGAGACACTGACCTTCCAGCCCACCGAGTGCGGCAACGCCATCGACCGGCAGCCGCAAAAGCGCGTCTACGCCCTCTTTGACGAGGGGATAAAGAACCGGGTCGTGGCGGAGGGGCTCCACAAGGGCGACGTGGGGGGAAAGCCGGGCACCGCCGGGACCATCCCGACCAACCTTGACACGGAGCTGAGGGCGGAAGCGGAAAAGGGAGGGGTCAGGATTTCCGATGACTGGGGAGAAATCGCCGGGTGGATGGGCACCGCGCCGGACGTCCTGCGGGCCACCGTCGACGAGTACAACGCATACTGCGAGCACGGCCACGACGAGCTCTTTAATAAAGACCGCCGTTACCTGCAGGCCCTGCGCACTCCCCCCTACTACGCCGTGCGGTGCCACCTGTGTTTCCTGACCACGGTGGGCGGCATCAGGATTAACCACCGCATGGAGGTCCTCAACGGTCAGGACGAGCCCATCCCCGGGCTCTACGCCGGCGGCGATACCACCGGGGGGTGGGAGGGGGATACCTACTGCATCCGGCTCACCGGCACGACATCCGGCTTTGCCGTCAACTCCGGCCGCATAGCCGGGGAGAACGCCGCCGCCCGGGTTTTAAATAAATAGTCCGACCCTTTTTAAAGGTCGCGGCGGAACACCTCGTGGACTTCCAGGGCGCCCGGCGGCAGGACCTCCCAGAAAAATATCAGCTTCTTTATCTTGATGGCACCGTTCCCGTCCGTGGTCAGCCGGTAGCGCGGCAGGTACCTTTTCCTGACCGCCACCTGCCCGGTCTTTCTATCGACGACCTCGGTCCGGGCCAGCACCACGACGACCTTCCTTTTAACGTCGATGAAAATATCCTCGGGGGTTATCGTCTCGTAGCTGGACGGGTGCGATGACATGATGCGCAGGAACTCGTCGGCGCTGGTGGTGTGCTCCAGCCCGGCCACATAGGGGATAAACTCGAGGTCCGGCGCAAAGTAGTCGAGCATCCGGCAGGTCGTTTCCGGGTACTGGGCATACCGGTTATAAGCCGGGAAGTAATCCTCCATGAACTTCAGGATATTATCGTACGTCAGCTCCATCATTGCCTCCTGTCGTCAGCCGGAAAAAAGACCGGCGATGCCCGGGTCCTTTTTAAAAACGTCACCCATGTCCGGCGTCCCGGGCGGCAGGATTTCCTCGAAGAAGAGCACCTTTTTAATCCTGATACCGCCGGACTCGCCCGTGACGAGCCGATAGAGGACATGATAGCTCTTGGCCACCAGCACCTCCCCCGTGGCGCTATCGGACAGCTCCGCCCGTAACAGCACGACGGCGACCCTCCGCTTGAGGTCAATCATGATGTCATCCGGCGTCAGCGATTCGTGGCTGGACGGGTGGGACGACATCAGGCGCAGGAAGTTCTCCCGACCCGAAACAGTGGCGTTCCCGGCAATAAATGGGGTGAATTCATAGTCCGGCGTAAAATAATCATGCATTTTTTGCACCGTCCCGGGATTCTGGGCGTAATCCGTATAGTCCCGGAAATATTGCTTCATGAACTTCAGGACGCTGTCATCGGTAAACTCCATGATTATTACCCCCTCATATAAGCCCGTGATGAGCCCGCCGGCGGTCAACCCATAATATAATTTCCCGTTGAAGGCCTGTCAATAACGGGAATTTCAGCATATCGCCTCATTTTACGCGTCCGGGCGGATTGACAAACGCAATAATATGAGTGTAACATAAGCCATTATTATCATATATGAAGTCACATGGAAAATAAACATGGCCAGACGGAATAATAAGATATTCAGGGCTACCCGGGACGTTAAAGACATCGCAACTCATCTGATTCGGGGGAAGGTTGAACCGGCCTCATACTCCCGGGCGAAGGGAGGTGAATAGAACCGTCAGACTGGTTACGGAAATATATTACCCTGTTATAATCCACGGATTATGTATTAAATGTCGTCGAGGAATGTTACAAGGAGGGAAATTATGAAAAGACTGCTGCCCGTACTCATGGTAATTATCGTCATCGGCGCCTCCATCCTGGCCGGATGTTCCCAGCCAGCACCGGCCCCCGCCCCGGCCCCGGCCCCGGCGCCAGCACCCGCTCCCAAAGCGCCGGTCATCCTGAGGCTGGTGGTACCTGCCCCTCCCGGGGACATGCTCACCGTGAAAGACGAAGAGCTGTCCGCCAGAATCAAAGAGCGCACCAACGGCGCGTACGAAATCAAGATATATCCCGGCGAGCAGCTAGCCAAGATTCCGGAGTACCTTGACGCCGTCAGGACCGGAGCCGTCGAGATAATGGACGTAGCCTGGGGCATTTACGGCGGCCTGGACCCCAGAATCGGCGCTTCCGAGATACCCTTCCTGTTTACCGGCGTCGAGGCCAGCGCGGCGGCCATGGACCAGCTGCTGCCGCTGCATGACAAGGTATTCATGGAGAAATTCAACCAGAAAGCCCTGGCTGTTTTCACCACCGGCGGCATGGAGGTCGAGTCCACCAAGCAGGTTAAGACCCTGGCCGACTGGAAGGGCCTGCTGGTCGGCGCCATCAACCCGCAGCTCGCGGCCCTGACCTCGATACTGGGCGGCTCCTCCGTGGTGGTGATGTGGACCGACCTCTACAGCAACCTGGAGAAGGGCGTCATCGACGCGACGATGTCCGGGACCCAGGGGGCGATGAATACCAAGCTGACCGATGTCATTGACTACGTCACCATCTTCTACGGTTCCACCGGCTCCAACGCCTACAATATCAACCTCGACGTGTGGAAGGCGATGCCGGCGGACGTCCAGAACATCTTCGTCGAGGAAACCCGGAAGACCGCCAAGACCATGAACGATACCTTCGTCAGGCTGCACGACGAGGACGTCACGAAACTGAAAGGGATGGGCATTGACGTCTACATACTGCCCAAGGACGAACGGGCCAAGTGGGCGCAGCTGGTCCAGCCGTACATCGACGAGCAGCTCAGCGGCCTAGGCGACTTCGGCCAGCAGATAAAGGCCATCGCCGATAAAGTCAACGCGACATACCCTTACAAGTAATAAGCACGCCGTCGCCGCGATGGGGTCCCACCCCAAGGCGATAATAAAGAGGGTAGAAACGTGGTGCCGGGATATGTCTCTCCCAACGGGGGCATATTCTGGCGCCTTGATGGATATATTAAATATGGCCCGGTCAAACCCGCCCCGCTGCCGGAGCCTGAAGGAGCCCTGATGTGATAAAAAAAGTGGACCACGTAACCCTGGTCGTGAAAAACCTGGAAGAAGCCATGAAGTCTTACGGGGATATCCTTCACCTGGAGCCGTGGCCCCAGGGCATTAACGATAACCGCCCCGAAATCCGACTGGTGATGCTCCCCGTCCGGAGCGGCGCCCGGATAGAGCTGGTGGAGCCGGACCCGGCGCTGGACAACCGCTTCTCCAGGTTTCTCCGGGAGCGCGGCGAGGGCGTCTTCGGCATTTGCGTCTTTTGCGAGGACTTTGACGCCGAAATAAAGTCGCTCCGGGCGAAGGGCGTGAAGTTCGAAGAGGAGACGCAGGACGTCCTCTTCCCGGAGAATCCCTTCCGGCTGGCCTGGGTGCCGCCCGAAGCGGGACACGGTGTCTGGATTGAGCTCGTGGATGCCCGGGCCCTGCCCGCGTTCGAGCTCGAAGGTGAAGCCGCGGACTAGGCGGAAAACGGTACATATTGTATTATTAATCATCGACGGGTCGGAACCGGGGGAAATGACTCCGCACCGGGCGGTGTCCGGGGGAGGCCTTCCGATTGACAGGTGACGTCAGGCAGAAAATAGACCGTTTCATCGAAGGGGCCAGCCACGCCTTTCTGGTACTCAGCGGCATCCTCATCGTGGTGATGATGTTTACCGCCACCTACGGGGTGGCCCGGCGGTATGCGTTCCACAGCCCGGAGCCGTATTCTTACGAAATCAGCACCATGTTCCTGCTGTTCTCCTTCGTGTTCGCGGTATCGGCCGTGGAAAGGCTGGGCCGGCATATCAGGGTGGATTTTATCAGCAGCCATCTGCCGGAACGCCTCCAGCATATTCTCTTAAATATCGTCGCCCCGCTGATGGGGCTTTTCTTTGTTTTCATACTGACGTGGCAGGGCCTCGAGGTTGCCCTGTTCTCGTTGAAAATCGGCGAGGTCAGCAGCTCGACGTGGCGCGAGCCGTTGTTCCCGGTGAAGATAATGGTACCGATTGGCTATGCCCTGCTCCTGCTTGTTATCCTGGCCAGGATTTACCGGGGCATTTCCCGGCTGACCGGTGACCGCCAGGGCGCGGGGGATTAGCGCCCGGTGAGCCGGCTTGAGGACTTGGGAGTTTAATGGACTATACGACAGCGGCCGTGGTATGCGTGGCCGGCATGCTCATCTTCCTGATGCTGGGAGTGCCCATCGCCTACTCCCTGGGGTTCGTTTCCGTCATCGTGGGGCTGTTTACCTTCGGCGGCAGCAGCCTCCCGAAGGTGGGCTGGATAACGTTCCAGCTGCTGTTCAACCTGAACTGGACCCCGCTGCCCCTGTTCACGCTGATGGCCTGCATCATCGCCGAGACCAGGATAGGCGAGGACCTCTTCCGCGCCGCCCGGAACTGGCTGTCCCGCGTCCCCGGAGGGCTTATCGCCGCCAGCATCTGGGGTGAAGCCGGTATGGCGGCGGCGCTGGGCGCCAGCGGCCCCACCATTATCGCCGTGGGCAAGGTTGCCGTGCCGGAGTTCGAGCGGTACAACTATGACCGGGCGCTCGGCCTGGGCGGGTTGACCTGCGGGGGCGTCCTCGGCCCGCTGATTCCACCGAGCGCCACCATGATTATCTTCGCCATCCTCTCCAACGTGGCCCTGGGGCGTCTCTTCATCGCGGGAATCGTACCCGGCATCATCCTGGCTGTCATGCTCTCGATAGTGCCGGTGGTGCTCTGCTGGCGGAACCCGTCACTCGGCGGCGCCACCGGGGCGGTGCGCTGGGGAGAAAGGTTCTCTTCGCTGAGAAGGGTCTGGCCCGTTGTCCTGGTGATGGGCTGTGTCCTCGGTTCGATTTATCTCGGCATCGCCACCCCTACCGAGGCGGGCGGCGTCGGGGCTTTTGTCGTCCTCGTCATCGCCGTGTCGTTCTACGGCCTCCGGCTCAAGGGCCTCTGCCGGGCCATGATAGAAACGGCCCTGATAAATGCCATGATTCTGGTAATACTGGTCGGGGCCACCTACTTCGCCTACGTGGTGGGCAGCTCCGACCTCGCCAGGGACCTGGCGGGCTTCGTCACAGCCCTGCCGATATCCCCGATTTTCGTCATCGTCAGCATCATGGTGGTACTGCTGATTCTGGGCTGCTTCATCGACGGGATTACCATCATGATGCTGACCATTCCCCTCTTCGTCCCCGTCGTCCAGGCCATGGGCTACGACCTGCTGTGGTTCGGGGTACTCTTCGTGACCAATATGGAGATAGCCCTGATTACCCCGCCGATGGGGATAAACCTCTTCTTGGTGAGGAATACCTTTAACATCGGGACCACCGAGCTTCTCCGGGGAATATTGCCCTTTATGGTCGTGCTGATACTCTTCCTGGCCGTCATGGTGGCCTTCCCCCAGTTGAGTCTCTGGCTGCCCGGCATGATGGTGGGAAGGCGATAGGCCGCAATTTGAAAAACGTGAAAAAGGAGGCGAGAGGTGATTGATAAGAGAGTGTTCGAGTTTCCCATCAGCTACCTGAACCAGATAGGCCAGACCGCCATCGGGTGGGGGGCCTACGAGACGGTGGCCGACGAATGCCGGATGGCCGGTATTAAAAACGCCCTGATAACGACCACCGGCCTGAAGGGGACGGGCATCGTCGAAGAGATTACCCAGATTCTGACGACCGGCGGCATCAGCACCGTCATCTATAACAAGGTGACGTCCAACCCCAAGGACTACGAGGTGATGGAGGCCTATGATATCTTCAAAGAGGCCGGGTGCGACGGGGTGGTCTCCATCGGCGGAGGCAGCTCGCACGACTGCGGTAAAGGCGTCCGCGCCGTGGCCTCCAACGGCGGCCGTTACATCGGCGACATGGTGGCCTGCATCGACCCGCCATGGATGGAGGAGATGAAGAAATATAAGCCGGTCACCATACCGCAAATCTCCGTGAACACCACGGCCGGCACCGGGGCGGAGACGACCTTCGCCGCCGCTATCGTCAATACTAAAGTCAAGGCCAAGCTGCTGACCGTCCTGCCGGGGCTGGGGCCCCGGATGGCCATCATCGACCCCCTGCTGGTGCGCATGATGCCGCGGCATGTGGCCGCCCAGACGGGGTTTGACGCCCTGGCGCATGCCTTCGAGTCTTATGTCTGCAGGCTGCCGTCGCGCTACAACCGGGCTTTACAATTGGAGGCCATCAGGGCCATCGCCGGG
>JBDRFW010000158.1:0-2036 GCA_043818415.1 Chloroflexota bacterium
GGCCGGCCAGCAGGGCCAGGGAGCCAAACCGCTCATGCCCGCCGGGCACCCGCGGCCGGAAGAGGTGAACGAAGATGCCGCCTGCTCCCAGTCCCAGCAGGGCCAGAGAGACCACGGCGAAGACGTAGTGGTAGAGGAGCATTACCGAGAGGAGCCGGGTGAGGGTTATTTCCAGGGCGAGCAGGCTAAAGGAAACGAGAAAAATGCCGGCCAGCAAAATCCACAATGTCCCTCTGGTCAGGTGATTGTTTTCTTGCTCCGGGAACATGGTTTTCTCTTTATTCTCCGGGGTCTATAGCTGGTAGGCGGTGCGAAATCCATTGGCGATAGCATCGCGTATTGTCCGTGGCTCGGCACAGTCGCCCGCCAGATAAATCTCGGGCACCTTCCCTTCCAGTTCCTGGTATAGCTTATTGTTAGGGGTTGACCCCGCGGCGAGGACAATATTATCGGCGGCAATGGTCTTCATCTCCCCTTCCCGGGTCGTGACCACCAGGCCGTCCAAAGTAACTTGCTGGTAGGTAACGCCGGGGAGCAGGGTAACGCCCTCTTGCCGCAGTCTATCCAGGAAAAAGGCTCTCAGGGAGGGCCCCACCCCCAGCGCCATTTCCGGGCCTCGGCGGGTGACGGTAACCTGCTTGCCTTTTTGCGCCAGAAACTCGGCCGTCTCGCAGCCGACCAACTCTCCGCCGATGATGACCACTCTGTCCCCCACCGCTGCCCGGCCCGCCAGGACATCCGTGGCGTGGACGGGATGGGCCTGGTTCAGTCCGGGAATCTCCGGGGTAAATGCGGTCACGCCGGTCGCCAGGATGACGGCCTGCGGATTAATCTGCTCGACCAGTGCGGCGGTGGCTTCCGTCCCCAGGTTGATTTCAACACCCAGCTTCTGCACCTGGGTTTCCAGGTATTCGGCCAGAGGTTTTATTCTGTCTTTATGCGGTGAGACGGTGGCGGTGAGCAACTGGCCGCCCAGCCTGGGTTCTTTCTCGTAGAGGGCCACCTGGTGGCCTCTCAGGGCGGCTACCCGGGCGGCTTCCATACCCGCCGGACCGCCGCCGACGACGAGGACCTTCCTCTGTCTTTTGGCCGGGGCCATTTTATATTCGGCCTCTTTGCCCAGCGCGGCGTTGGCCGAGCATCTTATGCCCACCACCGTAGTGGAGCGCAGGTCGTCCCGGCATCTCATGCAGATGATACACGGCGTAATATCTTCCAGCCGGCCGGAGGCTACTTTGCCGGGAAATTCCGGGTCAGCCAGGAGCGCCTTCCCGATGGCGATAAGGTCCGCCTTGCCCTCTTTCAGAATCCTTTCTCCGGCCTCGGGGGTGATTCGGCCCACGGCGATTACCGGCACGGAGACCGCTTTCTTAATCCCGGCGGCCAGGTCCTCGATGACGGCGGGCTGGAAGGTGGGGGAGGTAAGATTGGTCGGCGAGGCGGGCCCATAGGCGGATACGTGGATGGCATCAATGCCGGCCTCCTGGGCCATTCGGGCCGTCTCCTGCGCCTCCTTCAGCGTCGTCCCCTCTTCTACTCCGTATTCCTGGCCGTTGATGCGGCACCAGACGGGATAATCTTTGCCCGCCGCTTCTTTCACCGCCTTTATTATTTCAATGAGGAACCTTGCCCGGTTGGGCAGGTCGCCCCCGTAAATGTCCTGCCGCCGGTTGGAGGTGCGGGACAGGAACTGGTCAACGAGGTAGCTGTGTGCCCCGTGGATTTCCACGCCGTCAAATCCGGCTTTCCTGGCCCTGAGGGCGGCCCGGGCGAAACAGGCGACGATTTCGGCTATCTCCTCAATGGTGAGTTCCCGGGGTACTTCACCGCCAGGGATGGCCAGTGGTGACGGGGCTACCGGGGGCATTCCAGTCAGCTCTGATTTGGCCGTCCGGCCGCCGTGGTGCAGCTGGATGGCGGCTCTGGCGCCGTGGCGGTGAATCACCTGGACCAGTTCGCTCAGGCCAGAAACAAATCCGTCATCGCTGATGCCCAGCTGGTTGGGGAAAGCATGCCCGCACGGGTGGATATAGGTG
>JBDRFW010000159.1:0-12018 GCA_043818415.1 Chloroflexota bacterium
CCTCTCGACCAGTCGCCGGGCACTCTTGACATTGGGGGCAAGGCCCTGCTGAACGAGCCGGCGCATGACGAATGGCTTGAATAGCTCCAGTGCCATACGCCTGGGCAGGCCACACTGGTCAAGCTTGAGCTCCGGGCCGCAGACGATTACCGACCGCCCGGAGTAGTCGACGCGCTTGCCGAGGAGGTTCTGGCGGAAGCGTCCCTGTTTGCCGCGGAGCATATCCGAGAGCGACTTCAGCTTGTGGTTGCCGCTGATGGAGATGGCACGCCCGCGGCGGCCGTTATCGATAAGGGAGTCCACGGCTTCCTGGAGCATGCGCTTTTCATTACGGATGATAATCTCCGGCGCGCCGATGTCGATAAGGTGGCGCAGGCGGTTGTTGCGGTTGATGACGCGCCGGTAAAGGTCATTGAGGTCGCTGGTGGCGAACCGGCCGCCGTCCAGCTGGACCATGGGACGAAGGTCCGGCGGGAGCACCGGCAGCACGGTGATAATCATCCACTCCGGCTTGTTGCCGCTGCTGCGGAACGCCTCTACGACGCGAAGCTGTTTGCTGGCCTTCTTACGCCGCTGCCCGGAGGACGACTGGGTCTCCTGGAGCAGGTTATTGCGTATATCGTCCAGGTTAATGCTCTTCATAATCTGGAGGATGGCCTCGGCGCCCATGCCGGCCTCGAAGACATCCCCGTACCGCTGCTTGAATTCGTGGTACTGGTTCTCGGTGAGCAGCTGCTTGACGTGAATCTCCTTGAGCCGGTCCGTGTCCTGGGCCAGCGCTTCCTCAGCCTGGGCCTTTTCATCAGCGAACTGGCTGCGGACGCGGTTGATTTCCTCGACGGTGGCTTTTTCTTGCTCCATCTGGACTATCTGGGCCTCCAGGGCCTGGTGCCGCTCCTCCATGTTCCTGACGAAGGCTTCCTCGCGTTGCTTGAGAGAGGCTTCGCGGGCCGCCTCGTTGACGGTGGTGACGATGTACTGGGAGAAGTAGAGGACATGCTCCAGGTTGCGGGGGGAAAGGTCGAGCAGCAGGCCGATGCGACTGGGTATGCCCTTAGCGAACCAGATATGGCTCACCGGGCAGGCCAGCTCGATGTGCCCCATACGCTCGCGGCGGACCTTGGCGCGGGCCACCTCGACGCCGCACTTATCGCAGATGACGCCCTTGTAGCGGATCCTCTTGTACTTGCCGCAGTAGCATTCGAAGTCCTTGGTGGGACCGAAAATTCTCTCGCAGAAAAGGCCGTCGCGTTCCGGCTTGAGGGTGCGGTAGTTGATGGTTTCCGGCTTGGTTACTTCACCGTAGGACCAGCTCCTTATCTGTTCCGGCGAGGCCAGCGAGATACGGACGGCGTCAAAATCGTTGATTTCAAACATCTCTTTCGTCTACCTCTTTCCAATGCGGTTCTTCGAATTCCTTTACTTCCGTCTCCAGCTTGTACTCTTCCTCCAGGGTCTCTTCCGCCGAGGCAATCCGGGGCTCTTCCTCGTTGATTACCTCGAGGGCGAGGCCCAAACTCTGCAGCTCCTTGACGAGTACCTTGAAGGACTCCGGCACGCCGGGCTGAAGGATATCGTCACCTTTGATGATGGACTCGTAGGCCTTGGCGCGGCCGGTAACGTCGTCCGATTTTATAGTGAGCATCTCCTGGAGGTTGTGGGCGGCGCCGTAGGCCTCCAGCGCCCAGACCTCCATCTCGCCGAAGCGCTGCCCGCCGAACTGCGCCTTACCGCCCAGCGGCTGCTGGGTAATCAGGGAGTACGGCCCGGTGGAGCGGGCATGAACCTTGTCTTCAACGAGGTGTATCAGCTTCATCATGTAGATATTGCCCACGGTCACGGGCTGGTCAAAGGGTTCTCCGGTGCGCCCGTCGTGGAGGATGACCTTGCCGTAGGTGGGCGGGGAGAACCTCCCCTCCGCATTGACCCGTTCCACCACGTTTTCCAGGTCTTCCGGGGAAAGGACACGGGCGGAAATATTGAGGTCTTCCAGCCAGAGGCGCAGGCCGATATCACGGGCTTGGCCGGACTGAGACTCGTCGAAAACGGCCTCGCCGTCATAGCCGTGGCTGTTGACCCAGGCCTTGGCGGTATCCAGGTTGGGGTGGCTGTTTTTCTTATCGGGGTTGGGGTCGACGGAGCCTGATTTCAGGGCAATCCAGGAGCGGCACAGGGCGTCTTCGATGGCCGTGTCCGTGGCGCCGTCAAAGACCGGCGTCAGCGCCCGGAAACCCAGCACCTGGCCGGCCCAGCCGAGGTGCGTTTCCAGCACCTGGCCGATATTCATGCGCGAAGGTACGCCGATGGGGTCAAGGATGATGTCTACCGGCGTGCCGTCCGGCAGGAAAGGCATGTCTTCCTTGGGGGCGATGATGGAGATGACGCCCTTGTTGCCGTGCCTCCCGGCCAGCTTATCCCCGACCGAGACGCGGCGTTTCTGGGCAATCCAGACCTGGACCCACTGGTTGACCCCGGCGGGGAGGTCGTCGCCGCCGTTCTTGCTGTCCTTGCGGGTATAGACCTTGACGTTGATTACCTTGCCCCACTCGCCGTGGGGTACCCTCAGGGAGGTGTCCTTGACCTCCCGGGCCTTTTCCCCGAAAATGGCCCGCAGCAGCTTCTCTTCGGCGGAGAGCTCCGTTTCGCCCTTGGGGGTGATTTTACCCACCAGGGTATCGTCCGGCCTGACCTCGGCGCCGATGCGGATGATGCCCTCTTCGTCAAGTTCGCGCAGGCTTTCCTCACCGACGTTGGGGATATCGCGGGTTATTTCCTCCGGGCCTAGCTTGGTATCGCGGGACTCCACCTCGTGCTTGTTGATGTGGATGGAGGTGAACATATCTTCCTCGACCATGCGGCTGCTGAGGATAATGGCGTCCTCGAAGTTATAGCCTTCCCAGCTCATGAAAGCCACCGTGACGTTCTGTCCCAGCGCCAGCTCGCCGTTCTCGGTGGCGGAGCTGTCCGCCAATACCTGGCCGGCCTCGACGCGGTTGCCTTTGTCGACCAGGGGACGCTGGTTGATGCAGGTGCCCTGGTTGGTGCGGACGAACTTCATCAGCTCGTAGTCATCGTTGACGCCGTCGTCCCGGGTGATGGCGATGCGGTACCGGGTATTCCCCTTTTCATCGATGATGCCGGACAACCCGGTAACAACTCCGGCGTTCTTGGCGAAGACTACCTGCCGGCTGTGCTTGGCGGCTTCCATTTCCATGCCGGTGGCCACCAGCGGCGCCTCGGGGCGGAGCAGGGGCACCGCCTGGCGCCGCATGTTGGCGCCCATGAGGGCGCGGTTGGCATCGTTGTGCTCCAGGAAGGGCGTCAGGGCGGTGGCCACGCTGACCACCTGCTTGGGGGATACATCCATAAGATCGATTTTATCCGGCGTTTCCATGATGTAGCCGTCACCCAGCCGGGCCTCAATCTTCTTCTCCTTGAACTGGTTGTTCTCGTCAAGGGGGGCGTTGGCCTGGGCGATGACGTACCTGTCCTCCTCGTCGGCCGGGAGGTAGATGATTTTATCCGAGACGAAGGGTACCACCTTCGCCTTGCGGCCCTTGAGCTTGGCCAGTTTTTCGGCGATCTGGGGGGTAACGACCGTTTCGGCTTTGACGATGACGGTGTCTTTTTCACCGTGAACGTCTACCGTGACCATTCTGCCGAGGAGCCTTTCATCCTTGCTGCTCAGCTCGTGGATGACCTTGCGGTAGGGCGTTTCGATGAAGCCGTACTCATTGATGATGCTATAGGTGGCCAGCGACCCGATGAGGCCGATATTGGGGCCTTCCGGCGTCTCGATGGGGCAGATACGCCCGTAGTGGGAGAAGTGGACGTCACGCACCTCGAAGCCGGCCCTTTCCCGGGAGAGGCCGCCGGGGCCCATCGCCGAAAGCCGGCGCTTGTGGGTCAGCTCCGCCAGCGGGTTGGTCTGGTCCATGAACTGCGAAAGCTGCGAGCCGCCGAAGAACTCCCTCACCGCCGCCACGATGGGGCGGATATTGACCAGGGCGCTGGGGGTGACCGCCTCGGTGCCGATGATACTCATGCGCTCCCGGACGACCTGCTCCAGGCGCAGAAACCCGATGCGGAACTGGGTCTGGACCAGCTCGCCGACGGTGCGCACGCGCCGGTTGCCGAGGTGGTCGATATCGTCGCCGTGGTCCTGACCGTTATCAATCATGATGATATGACGGACAATCTCGATGATGTCTTCCCGGGTCAGCGTCCGCTCCTTGAGGCTGACCTCGAGGCCGAGGCGCTTGTTCAGCTTGTAGCGGCCGACGCTGCCCAGGTCGTAACGAGCCGAGTCGAAGAACAGGTTCTTTATCAGCTTGCGGGCGTTGTCCAGCGAGGCCATCTCGCCGGGATGCAGCTTTTTATAGATATCCAGCAGGGCCTCTTTCTCATCGGTGATGAGCGGCTCCCGCTCCATGGTCGTCCTGATGAAATGATAGTCGGAGGCGTCGTCCTCTTTCTTGAACAGCTTGAGCAGCTCCTCGTCGCTGCCGTAGCCGATGGCGCGGAGCAGCGTGGTGATGGGAATCTTGCGCTTGCCGTCTATCTTGGCGGATATCACGTTCCGGTTGCTCGTCTCGAACTCCAGCCAGGCCCCGCGGGTGGGGATGAGCTTTGCATGGCACAGATAGCGGCCGGTGACCGTGTCTTCCTCTGCGGTGAAGTAGACGCCCGGCGACCGCAGCAGCTGGCTGACCACGACCCTTTCCGCGCCGCTGGTGATGAAGGTGCCCTTGGCGGTCATCAGCGGGATATCGCCGAAGAAGAGGTCCTGCTCCTTGATTTCCCCCGTTTCCTTAACCAGCAGGCGGACCTTGACGTAGAGGGGGGAGGAGTAGGTCTGGTCCCTCTCGTGGCACTCCTGCTCGGAATGGCCGGGACGGGGCTCCCGGAACTCGTAGGCGATAAAGCTGAGCTCCAGCCGGTTGCCGGTAAGGTCCTTGATGGGGGATACCTCTACCAGCAGGGCTTTAAGGCCCTCTTCCTGGAACCTCTGGAAGGAATCAAGCTGCACCTTAATCAGGTTGGGCACGTCCAGGACATGAGGCAGCTTGGCATAAGACTTCCTGGCAACGGTTGTCTTGGAATCAGGCGCGGGCGTTGGCGATGTAAACACCATCTCTACTCCTTAGACAAATACAGCAATACTCGTGCGTTTAGCGCTAGCGTTCAGAACGATGGCGTGCGTACGCGACACATGCAGCGATACAGCGGATATATGTAACTGGGAAGGTAAAAACGAAAAACACTTGGGGCATTATTACAAACATAAATAATACTACATTCATTGTATGGCTGTCAAGTACGGCGCCACGAAATTTTTACTAAAAATCTGGCGAGATATAAATGCTTTTAAAACAGGGCGTTAAGATTATCATCGGGGTGGCGGCCTGCTATAATATGGTGGAGCGTTATGGACAATAAGATGACCCTGGCCAGGCTGGTACTGGCCGTAGTCAGCACGATACTGGAGGAGGGCGCCATCTACGTCATCTGGCGCTGGCTGCTGCCCGAGTTCGATATCAAGCTGCCGGTCTCGGCGCTCATCACCGCCATGGCGGTGTGGGCGGCCTTCGGGACCTGGCTTTTTATCTTCACCACCCGCACCCTGAGGCGGCAGATACCGGTCGGCCTGCCGTCCATGGTGGGCGCCTGCGGCAGGGTCGCCAGCCGGCTGGCCCCGGAGGGCATGGTGAGGATAAAGGGTGAGCTATGGGGAGCGACCTCCACCGCGGACAATATCGATAAGGGGGAGGATATCGTGGTGGTGGGGGAGGACGGACTCAAGCTGATGGTACGCCGGGCCGGCGACGCTAAACGTTGAAGAGGAAGGTGATGACATCCCCGTCCCGGACGACGTAGTCCTTGCCTTCAAGTCGTAACAATCCCTGTTTACGCGCCTCGGCGATGCCGCCACATTTGACGAGGTCGTCAAAGCCGATACCCTCGGCGCGGATGAACCCCTTCTCCATGTCCGTGTGAATCTTCCCGGCGGCTTTGAGGGCGGTGGTCCCCCTTTTCACGGACCAGGCCCTGACCTCGCCGGAGGCGATGGTAAAGAAGGAAATAAGGTCGGAAAGCTCATAAGACATCTTGATGGTGCGCTCCAGCCCGGATACCGCCAGGCCGTAATCGGCGCGGAACTCCGCGGCGGCGGTCTCGTCCAGCTGGGCCAGCTCCATTTCCAGCTTGCCGCAGAGGGTGATGGCGCGGCACCCGGCGCCGGAGGACTCCTTATTAAGCTCCGCTTCCAGCGCCGCCGCCCCGGCCAGCTGCTCCTCCCCGATGTTCACCACGATGAGGAGGGGCTTGGCGGTGAGGAACTGGTAGTTGGTGACGATTCTGGCCGGCCCCGGCTCCAGGGAAAGCTGCCGGATGGGCCGGTCACTCTCGAGGTCGGTCTTGAGCCGGAGCAGGATATCCTTTTCCTGGAGGAGAGTCTGGCGCTCCGGCGGTTTGGCACCCTTCAGGGAGTTCTCCAGCCGCTCCAGCCTTCTCTCCATGATGGCGAGGTCGGAGAAGACAAGTTCCAGGTTGAGGGTGCCGATATCCCTCCGGGCGTCCAGGCTGCCTTCGGGGTGAGGGATGGTATCGTCGCTGAAGGCACGCACGACGCAGATGAGGGTGTCCACGGTGCTGAGCTGGTTGAGCAGCTCACCGCCGATGCCTTTATCCTGGGCCAGGCTCTTCACCGAAGCCCCAACGTCGATATACCTGGCCTCGGCGGGGACGACCTTCCTGGGGTGGAGCATGGCGTCGAGGACTTTCAGGCGGGGTTCGGGGACCCGGGCGGTGCCGATGTGCGGGGAGAGGCCGTCCGCGGCATGGGCGGCGGTATCCGCTTTGCCCCCGGTCAAGGCGTTGAAGACGGTCGTCTTGCCGCTCTGGGGCAGGCCGATAATCCCGATGTTAATACTCATCAGCGCGGAGTCCCGGGGCTGGTAGCGGGGCGTTCAGCGGCCTTTTTTGACGATATCCCGGGCTTTCTTGAGGGCCAGGTCCCGCTCCTCGACGTTCAGGCGGTCGTTGGCGGCCAGGTTGAGCAGGACCAGCAGGGACTCGTGGGAGGCCATCTCGCCGAGCTGGTTGACGGCCTGGTTTCTCATCTTGGTGGAAAGCTGCATATCCGTGGCGATGCTCGCCAGCTTCTTCAGTTCATCAACCCGGCTGACTTCTTCAGGGTTTTCCGACATCGTAGCTCACCTCTCGACTTCAGTGGTTGGGCTGCCCGGTGTTTGGGGGTCTCAAAGCGATTATTCCCTAACGGCGGGGTTTTGTCAACCTTAACCACCGGCCGCGGGTATGGTAAAATAGGTAAACCCTTACCACGGGAGGACCGGGCTTGCTGCACGTGCTCATCGGCGAGGACGACTATTCCATCCGCCAGGCGCTCGAGGAGATAAAGAAAGGTATCGGCGATGCCACCGCCCTGATGACCAACACCACGGTCCTCGACGGGCGGCAGGCGACGCCGGAGCGGCTGCGGGCGGCCGCCGATACGGTGCCCTTCCTGGCGGAGAAGCGCCTGGTCATCGTCGAGGGGCTGCTGGAGCGTTTCGAACCACCCAACCGGACCGTCCGGAAGAAAACTTCACGCCAGTCGGAGAACCTGGAAGCCTGCCGGGCCATCGCGGAAAGCGCCGCCCGGATACCGGACTTCACGGAGGTGGTGGTGCTCGGTGGCAGGGTCGGCGGCACCAACCCGATGCTGCGCGCTTTATCAGCCTTAACAAAAGTGAAAGTGTTCCCTTTGCTCAAGGACGATTCTTTGCGCCGCTGGATTGAGCAGCGGGTGAGCGGGGCCGGCGGCGCCATCGCGCAAGGGGCGGTGGACCTGCTGGTCACGTTCGTGGGCCGGGACCTGTGGACCATGGCTAGCGAGGTGGACAAGCTGGCGATGTTCGCCGGGGAGCGCCGCATCGAGGAGGCGGATGTCCGGGAGGTGGTCAGCGGCGCCCGGGAAGCCAACGTTTTTGCCATGATTGACGCCATTATGGAGTCGAGGGTGGGGCGGGCCGAGGAGCTTTTTCAGCAGCTCCTCAGGGAGGGAGCGGCACCGTCCCAGCTCCTGGCCATGCTGGCAAGGCAGGTCAGGCTGATATTCCAGGTCAAGGAGCTGCGGGGCCAGCGCGTGCCCCGAAATGAAATTCAGTCGAGGCTGGGACTGAAATCAGACTTCGTCGTGAGGAAGGCCTGGGAGCAGGGTGACAGGTATACGACGTCACGACTGCGCGAGGTGTACCACCGCCTCCTGGAGACCGACCTGTCCATCAAGACAGGCAAGTACGAGGGCGAGCTGGCCCTGAACATCCTTATCGCCGAGCTCGGCCAGCGCGCCTCAGCTTGACAAATCCGGGGAATAGGCTAAAGTGGAGGTGACATGACGGGACAGCGGGAAGCGCCGGTCCTGGCCATAGATATCGGCGGCACCAAGATAATGACCGCCATTATCCCGGCCGACGGCCGGGTGCTGGCTAAAGACGTCTGGCCCACGGGCGCCGGGGAGGGCGTGGCTTCGGTCATCGACCGACTCTGCCGGTCCGCTGAAAAACTCGTCAAGTCCAACAACCTGAAGTTTAGGCAGTTGGCCGGCATCGGTATCGCCTGCGCCGGCGCCATCGATACGGGGCGGGGGATGGTCACCATCTCCCCGAACCTGCCGGGCTGGGTGGATATACCGCTGGCGCAGATGGTAAGGGAGAGGCTGAAGGTTGACACCTTCCTGGTCAACGACGCCAGCGCCGCCGCCCTGGGGGAACACCGGTACGGGGCCGGCAAAGGGGTTGATAACCTGGTGTTGCTCAC
Organism: Chloroflexota bacterium; assembly: GCA_043818415.1. GTDB lineage: Bacteria > Chloroflexota > Dehalococcoidia > Dehalococcoidales > RBG-16-60-22 > RBG-16-60-22. The sequence goes on from JBDRFW010000159.1 coordinate 8,821, forward strand.
CCTGGGTACCGGTATCGGCGGCGGCATCATCGCCGACGGCAAGCTCTATCTGGGGGCCAGCGGCGCCGCCGGCGAAATCGGGCACATGACCATCGATGTCAACGGCCCGGAGTGCCCCTGCGGCAACACCGGCTGCCTGGAGGTACTGGCCTCCGGCACGGCGATAGTCCGGGAAGCCATGCGGCGTTTAATAAATGGAGAGAAGTCTTCCCTCACGGAAATGGTCGGGGGGAAGACGGAGGGCATCACGGCGGAAACGGTGGAGAAGGCCGCCAGAAAAGGCGATGGCCTCGCTTTGGACGTGCTGGCGCGGGCCGCCGGCTACCTGGGCGTGGGCCTGGCCAACGTGGTCAATATCTTCAACCCGGAGATGATTATCCTCGGCGGGGGCATGGCCGGGATGGGTGACCTTCTCATCGACCCGGCCCGGCGCCTGGTGGCCGAGCGGGCGTTTCCCGTATCGGCGGGGGCGGTGAAAATCACCACGGCGCGGCTCGGCAACGAGGCCGGGGTCTACGGCGCGGCGGCCTTCATGCGGGAGGCCGGGGCAAGGAGGGCCAGATGAAGCTCCGTAAAGCGGTGATAATCGCGGCGGGGCGGGGCACCCGCTTCCTGCCGGTAACGCGGTCGCAGCCCAAGGAGATGCTGCCGCTGGTGGACCGGCCGGTGATCCAGTACGCGGTGGACGAGGCACTCGATTCCGGCATCGACCAGGTCGTCATGGTGACCGCCCAGGGGAAGCCGGGTATCGAGGACTACTTCGATCGCTCCTTCGAGCTGGAGGTCTTCCTCAAGCAGAAGGGGGACACCGAACGACTCCAGCAGGTGCAGGAGCTCTCCCGGAAGGTCAACGTCTGCTACGTCCGGCAGAAGGAGCAGCTGGGACTGGGACATGCCATCGCCACGGCCCGGGACGTGGTCGGGGAGGAGCCCTTCGCGGTGATACTCCCCGATGACATCATCGACAGCGAGGTGCCGACCCTGCGGCGGATGGCGGAAATTTATGAAAAATATAAGGCCGGCGTGGTGGCGGTGGAGGGGGTCGGCGACGAGGATACCCGGAAGTACGGCATCATCGAACCCAAAGAGGTGGCGGAGAGAGTCTACGAGGTGCTCAGCCTGGTGGAAAAGCCGGAGCCGGCGCAGGCACCTTCCCGATTGGGCATCGTGGGGCGGTATATCTTCACGCCGGAGATATTCGATGCCATCGATGATACCCCGCCGGGCAAGGGCGGGGAGATACAGATAACCGACGCCATGCAGCGGCTGCTCCGGAAGCAGAAGCTCTACGCCTACGAGTTGGAAGGGGTGCGGCACGACACCGGCACGCCTTTAGGCTGGCTCAAGGCCAACATCGCTTATGCTCTGAAGCGTGAGGACATCGGGCCGGAGCTGCGGGACTACCTTAAAAAGCTGCAGTGAGACTCCCGGCCGTCCCCGGGCAAATATCTTCGTTGACAGCTACGGCCTGTTGCCCCTAAAATTACAGGTAAGCAACCGGCAGGTTTTTACCCGGAGTTATTGGCGTGAACAGCGACGAGATACGAACGGCGTTTCTGAAATTCTTCGAGGAGAAGGGACATAAAGTCATCCCCGGCTCCTCGCTGGTACCCAAAGGCGACCCCACGCTGCTGCTGACCACGGCCGGCATGGTGCAGATAAAACCTTACTTCCTGGGGGAGGCCAAGCCCCCCAGCCGGCGCCTGGCGTCCTGCCAGAAGTGCTTCCGCACCACCGATATCGAGTCGGTCGGCGATGCCACCCACCTGACCTTCTTCGAGATGCTGGGCAACTTCAGCGTCGGCGACTACTTCAAGAAGGAGGCCATCGCCTGGGCCTGGGAGTTCTTCCTCGACCGGATGAGGCTGGCGCCGGAAAAGCTCTGGATTACCATCTACCTCGACGATGACGAGTCGTTTCAATACTGGCGGGATATCGGCATCCCCGCGGAGAAAATCCTGAGGTTCGGGGAGGAGGACAACTTCTGGGGGCCGGCGGGCAACTCCGGTCCCTGCGGGCCGTGCAGCGAAATCCACTACGACTTCGGGGAGGACAGGGGGTGCGGCAAACCGGACTGTAAGCCCAACTGCGAGTGCGGTCGTTTCGCCGAGATATGGAACCTGGTCTTTACCCAGTACAACCAGGACGAGTCCGGCCAGCGCACGCCATTGCCGCGCCCGAACATCGATACCGGCATGGGGCTGGAAAGGCTCACGGCGGTGATGGCGGGCAAAGCCTCCGTCTACGAGACGGACCTGTTCCAGCCGCTGCTGGACGTCGTGGCGAAGCTGACGGGCAGGCAATACGGCTCGGACGCCGACGACGATAACGCCATGAGGGTGGTGGTGGAGCACGGGCGCGGCCTGGCCTTCCTCATCGCCGACGGCGTTATCCCCGGCAACGAGGGGAGGGGCTACGTGCTGCGGCGACTGCTGCGGCGGGCGGCGCTCTTCGGCCGGAGGCTGGGGCTGGACAAGCCTTTCCTCTCCGAGCTGGGGGAGACGGCCGTCCGCCAGATGGGCCACGTCTATCCCGAGCTGGGGCAGCGGCGCGACTTTATTAAGAAGGTAATCGAACTGGAGGAGACGCGTTTCGAGGAAACGCTGAATGAAGGTCTGCAAATATTAGAAAATGAGATAATACCAATAAAGCAAAACCATCAAAAACTGATTAATAAATTAAATAAAGATTTAATATTTGATTTTAGTGGCTTTGATAAAGCTCCACAAGCATTAATTAATAATATATTATTTCGTATAAATGATGTGGAGAATAAATCTTATAAAGATATTTCAAATATAAGTCATGCAAATTTCATTATGTTTAATACTGTTAAGCCTTGGGAGAAATCGTTAGAGAGCTTAAATAATAAAATAATGAATTTAAACGAAGATGATTATATAAATAGGGATAAGTTGCAAAAATATGTAAAAGGGAGAATAAAAAGAATCTTTAATGACCAAAAAAAGATTTCTGGGATAGAAGCGTTTGGTTTAAATGACACCTACGGCTTTCCGGTGGAGCTGACGAAGGAGATTGTGGGAAAGTCCGGCTTTACGGTGGACATGGCTGGCTTTGAGAGGGAGATGGAGAAGCAGCGGGAGAGGGCCCGGGCCGCGCATAAGTTCGATTTCGTCGTTAGTGGCCCGGACGGGATAAAATTTATTGAAGTGAAAAAGACGGAGTTCGTCGGCTACC
>JBDRFW010000160.1:0-3649 GCA_043818415.1 Chloroflexota bacterium
CTGCAGGCATCTTGCAGACCTGATGGAACATTATAGGGGGTTGAATCTGAAATTGTCAAGGGTTTTGGAACTGCGGTTCCGAGATAAAAAACGCAAATTCGTTTTCCCCTCCCGGAAGTCTGATGGCGGCTCGTTTGAGACGCCGCGGGGAAGGGTGAAAAAAGTGAGACCGGAACATCGCTGCCCCGGCCTCACCTTGCCTGTGTCTTGTTTTAAGGGGTATTGGTTACTGGCCTGCCTTGATCATCGCCATCATGTCGTCGTAGACGGCCCGGGCATCGGCATACCCGGCCTTCTCGGAATCGGCGATCCACTGCTGGTGGATGGGCTTCAAAAGGTCGAACCACTGCTGCTGCTCGGCGGGCGTGTCCTCATAAATCTGCTGGCCCATCTGCCCGGCCTGGTCGATGCCCATCTGCTGGACCTTCAGGTCGGATGCGTTGCCGATGTCCTGGTACTCTTTGCCGGTGTCCAGGACGATTTTCTGGAGGTCGGCCGGCAGGTTGGCGAGGGCATCGCGGTTCATGATAACGCCCATGGTCTGCATACCGACACCACCCTGGCCAATGATGGTGTGGTACTTGAACAGCTCCATGAGCTTCATCCCGAAGAGGGCGTTCCAGTGGATGAGCATCCCCTGTTGCAGCCCGGTCTTGAGAGAGCTGTACCACTCCGGCACGCCCACGTTAATGACGGCCGCGCCCACGGAGCCAAGCTGGGTTGACATTTGGGGGTTGGCGTAGGTCTTGATGCCGGACAGGTCCGCCGGGACCTTGACCAGGTGGAACCTGTCCGTGGTGTGCATGTGCTCGCCCGGCATCTTGCGCATGATGAGCGGGAAGGTGTTGCCGTATTCCTTTTGCATTTCCGGATATTTGTTGTAGAGTTTCCAGTAAATATCCGTGCCGAGAACCTGGCCGGGAAGGCCGGAACCGGGCAGGTCGATGACCCGGTTAATCTGGTGGTAACCACCAAGGGACCCGAGGACGTAGAGGGCCATTTCGGCCAGTCCGGCGTCAACGCCGCGGACGGTATCGTCGCGCTTTAGCAGGCCTTCCGCCCAGTAAAACTCGACCTTGAGCCGACCGCCGGAGCGTTCCTCCATGGCCTTGCCCATGGCCATGGCCACCGGGGCGAGGGGTGAGGATGATGCACCCCAGTCGGAATATTTGAGCTTGTAGACCTTGTCCGGGGCCGGGGCCGGTTTTGGCGCCGGTGCCGGTGAAGGCGCCGGGGCGGGACCGGGTGCCGGTGATGGTGCCGGGGCGGGACCGGGTGCCGGTGAAGGCGCCGGGGCTGGTGCTGGCGCCGGGGCCTGCTGTGAACATCCGGCCAGAATGATGGCGGCAACAAAGATAACCGCAATTGTGATGGCTACTAATTTTTTCACTACGTGTATCACTCCTTTCAGTTACTGCAATTGTCAGCAAGATAAAATTTTAGATAACGGGTGACCTGATATCTCGTCAGGTTATCACCTCCCTCCATTTCTATATGTAAAAAGGATTATTAATCCTCCGTATTTTCTTTTCAGGTTATCGGCCGGGCGTACGAATTGTTTAGTAATATGACGAAACAGGTCGTATATATCTTTAAATTATAAAAGTTAGGTTTTTCTGGTGTCAAGGGTATTTATTCCATTATCCCCGGAAGCTAAGGAGAAGTGGGCAGGTAAAGTACGGGTTGGCGGAGGGTGTTTATCAGGGCAGCCGCGGCAAGGTGATAAGTGGTTATCAGAACATGTTTTCCGGCAGGAACAGGGAGAGCTGCGGGACGGCCACCAGCAGGGTAACGTGAAGTATATCCGCGATGAAGAAGGGCACAATACCCTTGAAAATGGTACCCAGCGGAATATCGGTAACACCGCCCAGGATAAAAACGTTCATGCCGATGGGCGGCGTGATTAAGCCGATTTCCATGATGCGTACCATTATCACGCCGAACCATATCGGGTCGAAGCCCATGGCCAGAATAGACGGGAAAATGACGGGGATGGTGAGCAGTATCGAGGAAAAGATGTCCAGGAACATGCCGAGAATAATATAGACGAAGATAATCCCGGTCAGGATTACGTACCGTGACACGGCCATGTTGGAAACCAACTCGCCAAAGACAAACGGCAGCTTGCTCTTGGCCATGAAGTTGGCGAAGATGAAGGCCCCCACCACCAGCACGATAATCATGGCGGTGGTCGCCAGCGCCTGGTTCAGGGAAGAGAGGAGGCCGCGCCCGTTCAGGCGGCGCATGGCCACGGTGATGACCATGGCCCCGAACGCGCCGATGGCGCCCGCCTCGGTGGGGGTGAAGATGCCGCCGTAGATGCCCCCGATGACCAGCAGGAAGAGGGCCATTACCGGCCACGTATTCTTCAAAGAGTAAATCTTTTTCTTGAACGTGGACCCGGTTCCCTTGGGCCCCAGCCCCGGATTAAACAGGCACATGATATAGATAGTGACGGCGTAGAAGAGGACTTCCAGGATGCCGGGGATGATGCCCGCCATGAACAGCCGGCCGATTGACTGCTCCGTGAGGATGGCGTAGAGGATGAACCCGAGGCTGGGCGGTATCAGGATACCGATGGTGCCGCCGGCGGCGATGATGCCCGTAGCCAGCTTGGGGTCGTAGTTGTACCGTATCATTTCCGGCAGGGCCACCTTGCCCATGGTCACCACCGAGGCGGCGCTGGAGCCGGTGATGGCGGCGAAGGCCCCGGAAGCGAAGACCGTGGCGATGGCCAGGCCTCCCCGTATCTTCCCCAGCCACTTATAGGCGGTATCATACAAGTCAGAGCTCAGGCCGGCATCGCCGACCACCACGCCCATGAGCACGAAGAGGGGCAGCGCCGATATGGGGTAGAAGCTGATGCGGGAAAAGGGGATGGTGCCCAGGACTATCCCGGCCAAATCAAACCCGGTCAGGACAATCAGCCCGGTAAAACCGATGAAGGCCATGGCGAACCCTATCCACATCCGGGCGAACAGCAGGACCACCAGGGCCAGTATGCCGAAGAGTCCGATAATTTCCGGGCTCATCCTTTAACCGCCTTTTTAATAAAATCTATCAGATTGGTTATCAGGACCAGGCAGAGGACGGCATAGGCAAAAGCAATCAGCCAGTAGAAGGGCCAGTGCTTTATATGCAGCGTATCCGTCTCGATGCCTCTACTCTGCATATAAAAGACTTGCGGTACGGTAAACCAGGCGATTAAAACGGCGACGGCGAGGCTGATGAGGCAGGTAACCGTGTCAAATATCCCCTGAGCTCTGGGGGAAAAACGGTTGACCAACAGGTCCACCTTGATATTCATTCTCCTTACCGCCACCCAGGCCAGCCCCGGATAGACCATGACGATCATCAATAGCTCGGTAACCTCCAGGCTCCCCTGGATAGGCTTGGTAAAGAAAAAGCGAAGGACGACGTCACTCACGGTCAGCAGCATCAGTCCGGCCAGCGTGACAACGCCGATGATGGAGAACTTATGGCTTATCCACTCGACGGTCTTGATAAAAACGCTCATCGTTTTAAAAGAGATGCTGCTATTTTCTTTATGTTGTTTAAGGGTATTACCACTATGTTAAGCCGGTGCTACGCTGGAGTGTACCGGCCGGCACTTTTTCCGCATCACGGAATACGTGCGTACAAAACGCGT
>JBDRFW010000161.1:0-4608 GCA_043818415.1 Chloroflexota bacterium
ACGAAAGGAAAGACTGAAGGAAGGCAAGCCCGTTCGTGAAATCCTTGGCCGGAAAACTGGGTAATGGTTGCCGAGACGCCTGGAGCAAGGGTAAATAAAACCATGATTGGGGGAGGTTAAGAGTGTCTGAAAAAGCTGTTCTGCGCATCGGCGAGGCAATTAACGTGGTGAAGAAGGACGGAGAATCGCTTTTCGAGTGTGCCCGGTGCGGGCATAGCTACGGCAGCACGGCGATGGGCGACCCTAAAAAAGAATCCATCATGAGGGAAATTTCCATCGGAGATTTAAATAGCTGGAACAAATACGGGTGGGTGGATGAGTTCGTTGTCCGGGAGTTCTACTGCCCTAAGTGCGGCGTGATGATAGCGGCCAACATGCAGCGAAAAGATGAAGATATCATGATGGACTTCAGCTTGAATTTGACCTGAGCTTATCTCAACCCATCTTTATTAAAGGGGGATGTGTAACATGAGCAGCCAAATCGGGATTCCTAAAGGGGCGGCCATCGCCATCAACGACCTGCTGGACCATTGTGCTAAAATCCAGCCGGGCCAGGAGGTAGTGATTCTGGCTCAACTTGACGGGCTTTACGGGGGTGACAACCTCGTTGACCAGGAAGCCATAGCCTGGATCCAGGCGGGCGTTCAGATGCGTGGCGCCAATGCCTCGGTGCTCTGGATTGATGAGCCGGCCCGGGCCCACGCCTGGCGGTTCCCCCCGGTGGTTAAGGCCGCCCTGTCAGCCTGCGATGTCTTTATTAACCACTCATTCGACCTCGTCACGGAAGAGATAGCCGAGTTCCGGGACTTTTTCTGGGAGCGGGAGATGGCGATGGTGCGCAATTTTGCGACGACGGCCCCCCTGCTGTGCACCGCCTGGGCGCAGACCCCCCACGAGCTTGTCAGTGAAATACGGCACCAGGCCTCGGTCCACTATAAAGAAGGGGCGAAATTCCAGCTAACCGACGATAACGGGACGCACCTGGAAGGCGTCATCGATTCTCCCACCACCGAACATTCCTGGTCGCATCCCTACACGTCGTGGCGTGAAGAGGTAAGTCCCTACCGGCCCTGGCCGGAATGGGTGCACCCGCCGATAAGATTGGCCAAAACTTCCGGTATTTTTATTTTTGACAGCATGCTCAGCTGGTGGTCGCGATATATCAGCATACCCCCTTACTTCCGCGACCCGATTCGCCTGACCATCGAGAACGGCCGGATTACCGGGATTGACGGCGGTGACGAGGCCGATTCCCTGAGCCGGTTCCTGGCGGCGATGCGGGAACGCCTGGGCGAGGGCGTTTACGACTTTAACCATCTGCATTCCGGCGTCCACCCGCAGGCATCCGTAGCCCCGCACCAGTGCCCGAATGTCCTCTATCGCCGTATAATCGACCATTCACACAGCTCGAATATCCATGTCCATATCGGGGCGCCGCCGCCCAACGCCAGTTATACTTACTGGATGCACTGCACCGGTGACATCAGGACAGCCACGCTGCGGGTGGGTGATGCCCTGGTACATGACCGGGGGCACCTTACGGCCCTGGACCACCCGGCGGTGCGGGCTATTGCGGCAAAATATCCCGGACGGCCGGGAGTCGAGCCGGAACCACGGTCTTATTGAACCGTGACGCCGGTAACCTGATTCCGGTAATTGAACTGCTTTTAATCCAGCTAAGATTAATTGCTCGCGTACTTAGAGACCCCGATGTACTCGCACTGCAACTGGGTGTTGCCGACGAGCTCATCCTTGGTGCACTGGTGGGCGATTTTACCATTGTTCAGGAGATAACCGTAATCGCTTACTTTTAAAGCCAGAGAGACGTTTTGCTCCACCCAAGCGCGCCGCCAATCAGCCGGTTAAAAAACGGGGCCTTATCGGGTAATAAGCCCCTCATGGTATAATAACTCAGCGCATGATACCGGTCTCTGTAGCTGTTTGCCGTGAACGATTCAGGTAAGCCCGATGGCGGTGGGTTTGGCAGCGCGGGCGCCCTGGCCTGGCTCAGGAAGAAACTGTTGCCCATGGCCGGCCTGCTGGTGGCGGTCGGCATTATGGGGGGCGTCGGCTACTGTTATTTACAGAACCCCCATATCTTCCACGAGCTACGGGCTTACGGGTATATCGGCGCTTTTCTCATCAGCGTTATTCTCAACGCCACCATCATCCTGCCGGTCAGCAACATGGCCGTCATGATGGCCCTGGGGGCGACCCTGCCGTCGCCGGTAATCGTCGGGGTGGCGGGTGGAGTCGGGGCGGCTATCGGGGAGATGACGGGCTATATCGTCGGGCGCAGCGGCCGGGGTCTGCTGGTCAGGAGCAACGTTTACCTTCAGGTGGAGGGCTGGGTCAGGCGGTGGGGGTGGATAGCCGTGCTGGTATTTTCGATTTTCCCCTTCGTGTTCGATGTCGTCGGCATCATTGCCGGCGCCCTGCGGATGCCGCTGTGGCGGTTTTTCGTGGCCTGCTGGATAGGCCGGACGATATCCTACGTGGTCATGGCCTACCTGGCCTCGCTGGGACTGCGGGCCGTGCCCTGGTTCGGCTAATCGCGCCCCTTGATTTTAAAGACCAGCGCCGAGCCGACGATGAAATAGGCCAGGCAGACCAGCAGCATGAACTTATAGCCGAGGCCGGGGCTATAGCCGTTAAAGAAATCGATGCCGATGCCGATGAGTCGCGCCAGGGCGGCGCCCCCGGCGGTGGCCAGGTTGGTCAATCCCAGGTAGCGCGCCTCCTCGGTCCTGGGAACGAGGTCGGTGGCCAGCGCCCAGTTGGAGCTCATGAAGGTGCCCACGGCGATTCCCTGGAGGCCGCCCCCGACCAGGATGTAACCGTAGCTCGGGCCGAGGAGCAGGAGCAGTATTCCCGCCGCGCCGATGATTCCCGAGGAGAGCAGGACCGGCCGGCGGCCCACCCGGTCCGAGAGCCGACCCGCCGGGTAGACCGAGCCCACCATCCCGACGCCCACTATCGCCAGCAGCTCGACGGTGGCCCGGGTGGGATTGGCCACCGCCACCGTATCACGGAAGAAGTAGAGGGCGAAGGACTGCAGGGTGGTCAGCGCCATGACGAAGAGCAGCCGCGACACCAGGAAGGTGATAAAGCCCGGGCTCCGGTGCAGGTCAATCCGGTAGCTTTTCAGGAGGGTGGGGAAAAAGGGCTGCCGGGGACCGGGGATGCCCGGGCGCTCTTTAACGGTGATAATGGTGATGAGCATGCCCCCCAGCATCAGGGCCACCAGCAGCGCCAGCACCAGCCATATCCAGGCGCCGTCACCCAGGAAGCGGTTGCTCAGGAAGGTGATGACATAGACCAGCCCGATGCCCCCCACAACCTCCAGCAGGGTCTTCACCCCGGAAGCCAGCCCCCTTCTTTCCTCCGGGGCGAGGTCCGGGATGAAGGCCTGGTAGGGCCCTTGGGCGGTATTGGTGCAAAGCTGGAGCAGGCAGTAAACGACGAAGATGGCGGCGTAGCTCTCCGCCAGCCCGATGCCGGGAATAAAGAACAGGGCCAGGACGCCGCCGATGAGGATAAAAGGCCGGCGCCGACCCCACCGGAAGCCGGAGCGGTCGCTGATGGCGCCGGCTATGGGCTGGTAGGCCATGGCCAGCAGCAGCCCGGTGAGGGTCAGCAGGCCGAGGTAGGTGTTCTTCTGGGACTCCGCCACGAAATCGAGCAGGCGCAGCGGCAGGATAACGCTGTGCAGGCTGCCCCAGAGTGCCGATAACGCCAGGCCGAAGATGGTTATCTTGACGTAGTCCCGGCGCCGGAAATGGGTGGTGCTTCCGCTCGATGTCATGGGCGTTTTTCCCAGCATAGCAGAGGTAGAGGTAAGAGGCAAGAAACGGAGATTAGCTTCCTCTCCAGAAGAGAAAGATGTAATAGGAAGCGGCTAAAAAGGCTCCGGGAATACCGGTAAACGCCCACCACAGCTTGCGGCGTTTCAGCATGAAGATGGTGCCGAGCAGGGCCAGGATGTCCAGCACGATAAACAGCAGGCTCTCGATGAAAGACTGGAACGGCGGTAACAGGGCCCAGTCCAGGAAAACCAGGAGCAATAAGAGTATAAAAAGGAAGGAGATGATGTTGAAAATCACGGCCGCTATCCGCATTACTCTCCCCGTAATCTCTAATTTCAATGTCCCTTATTCCAGGTTGCGAAAAGTGGGTGTCTTTATCTTCGGAAAGAACTTTACTCAGGGCAAGACGATTTGTCAACCGCGGCTTTATAAACCGGCCGCGGAGGTTATATAATTCAGTGATACCCGACTCTTACTACGGCTTGCCGAGAAGATGCGTTATCCGATTATTGAAGAGATAAAAACACCTTACTCCGCCGCGAGGTGCTTTGAGGCCTTTGCCCCCCGGCCCTTCGGGTTTTTCCTGGACAGCGGCATGGACCCGCAAAAGCTGGGGCGCTACTCCTTCATGGGCAGCGACCCCTTTCTGGTGCTGCGGAGCAGGGGGGACAGGGTGTCTCTCATCAGGGACGGGGTGGAGGACGTCAAACGGGGCAACCCCTTCGATGTCCTCGGGGGGCTGCTCGGGGTTTATCAGCTGGACGGCAGCCGCGTGCCATTACCCTTCACCGGCGGGGCGGTG
>JBDRFW010000162.1:0-6737 GCA_043818415.1 Chloroflexota bacterium
CATGAAGCAGTACATCTACGACGGGGACATCATCCAGGCGGTGCCCTCGCTGCGGCTGGCCCGTCCCACCCAAGCCGGCCCCTTCGCCATCTACCGCGCCCTGCGCTCGGTCAACCCCTCCCCCTACATGTACTACCTCCACCTCGACGACTTCCATATCGTCGGGGCCTCCCCGGAGCTGCTGGTGCGCGTCGAGGACGGCATCGTCTCCAACCACCCCATCGCCGGAACGCGACCCCGCAGCCAAGACAGTAAAACCGATAAAGCCCTTGAGGAAGAGCTTAAAAACGACGAAAAGGAGCGCGCCGAGCACCTCATGCTGGTGGACCTCGCCCGCAACGACGTCGGCCGCATCAGCCGGCCGGGCACGGTGGCCGTCACCCAGTTTATGGACATCGAGCGCTACTCCCACGTCATGCACCTGGTCTCCCACGTCCAGGGAAAGCTCAGGGAAGGCCTGACACAGTTCGACGCCCTGCGGGCCTGCTTCCCGGCCGGCACCGTCTCCGGCGCCCCCAAGATAAGGGCGATGGAAATCATCGCCGGGCTGGAGCCGGACAAGCGCGGCCCCTACGCGGGGGCGGTCGGCTACTTCGACTTCTCCGGCAACATGGACACCGCCATCACCATCCGCACCATCGTCGTCAAGGACGGCATCGCCTACGTCCAGGCGGGGGCGGGCATCGTCGCCGACAGCGTCCCCGAGCGAGAATACCAGGAGTGCCTGAGCAAGGCCCAGGCACTGCTCACCGCCATCGACCACGCGGAGGCCGGGTAAAATGCTCCTGCTGATTGACAACTACGACAGCTTCACCTACAACCTCTTCCAGTACCTCAGCGAGCTGGGGCAAGAGGTGAGCGTGGTCCGGAACGATAAGATAACGCCGGGGGAAATCGAGCGGATGGCGCCGGAGCGCGTCGTTATCTCTCCCGGCCCCGGCACGCCGCAGCAGGCCGGCATCTCCAACGACGTCATCAAACGCTTTGCTACTCGGTTGCCCATACTCGGGGTCTGCCTGGGGCACCAGTGCCTCGGCTATGCTTACGGGGGCACGGTGACCCACGCCGGGGAGCTCAAGCACGGCAAGACCTCCAGCGTCCACCACGACGGCAAAGGCGTTTTTGCCGGCCTTCCTAATCCCTTTACCGCCGTCCGTTACCACTCCCTGGCGGTACTGCGGAAGGGCCTCCCCGACTGCCTGGAGGTGACGGCCTGGACGGACAACGGCATCATCATGGGCCTGCGCCACAGGGTGTACCCGGTGGAGGGCGTCCAGTTCCACCCGGAGTCTATCATGACCACGGTGGGGAAGGACTTGCTCAAGAATTTTCTGGAACTTACAATTAAGAAAAAATAACAAACGAGGGGTAGAGGGGTAATATAGATAAAATGAATCTTACAAAACCAATCGCCGCCATAATGATACTGATCGGCCTGGCCCTTATGATACTGTCGTTCATTAATCCGCCATCACTTCTACAGATTGCCGGAGCCCTGGTCGGTCTGGGGTTTATCTCCCTGGGCTTGCTGCAGGTAAAACGGGCACAGGACAGCCAGCAAGACGAAGAGAGATATAAACAGATAATGGCCAGGCTGGAGCAGATACAGCGGGAGATTAAAGAGACAGAGCAGCCAAAAGGAACAGGTGTTGCCGTTGCCGATATTATATCCTCCGGATTGAAGTACTATACCGAATACATGACCAAGCCAAAGAAGGAAGAAACCAATGATTAAGGAAGCCATCAGCGCTTTGGTGGAAGGACGCTCCCTAACCTTCGAGCAGGCGTCCGGGGCCATGGAGGAGATAATGGGCGGGGAGGCCACCCCGGCGCAAATCGGTGCCTTTATTACCGCCCTGCGCATCAAGGGCGAGACCGCCGATGAGATTGCCGGGCTGGCCAGCGTCATGCGGGATAACGCTCTGCCGGTAAAAGTCTCCAGTCCGGTCATAGATATCGTGGGGACGGGCGGCGATGGCTCCGGCAGCTTCAACATCTCCACCGCCGCCGCCTTAGTGGTGGCCGGGGCGGGGTTAAAAGTAGCCAAGCACGGCAACCGGGCCGCCTCCAGCCAGTGCGGCAGCGCCGACGTCCTCGAGGCGCTGGGGGTGAAGATAGAGCTCGGCCCGGAAGTGGTCGCTGAGTGCATCGAATCAATCGGCATCGGGTTCATGTTCGCCCCGATGTTCCACCCCGCCATGAAGCACGCCGCCCCCGTCCGCCGGGAAATCGGCATCCGCACCGTGTTCAATATCCTCGGCCCGCTGACCAACCCCGCCCGCGTCGACCACCTGCTGCTGGGCGTCCCATCGGAGGAGCTCGGCCGCAAGATTGCCGCCGTGCTGCACCGCCTCGGCACCGGGCACTCGCTGGTGGTGCACGGTAGAGACGGTTTAGATGAAATCTCCATCAGCGCCGCCTCGCTTATCTGGGAGGTCAGGGAGGACAGGCTATCGCCGGCCCGAGAGGTGGAGCCGGAGAGCTTTGGATTTGAAATAGCGGATAAATCAGAAATCAGGGGCGGTACCCCTGAAGAAAACGCCGCCATGATGCGCCGCATCCTCGGCGGGGAAAAGAGCGCGCTGCGGAACGCCGTCGTCATCAATGCCGCCGCGGCGCTGGTGGCCGGTAACCTGACGGCCGACCTCAAGGAAGGTGCGCGTCTGGCCGAAGAGGCCATTGACAGCGGACGCGCCGAAGATAAACTGAAGAAGCTGGCAGAATTGAGCCAGCGCCTGGGGTAAAAATGCCGGAGATACTCGACAGCATAGTCGACGACAAGAAACGGGAAGTTGCCCGCGCCAGGCGGAAGGTGCCGCTGTCGGTACTGATGGAGCGCATCGGGAACCGGCCGGCACCGCTCGACTTCGCCGCGGCGCTCCGGGGGGATAAAATCAAGCTCATCGCCGAGGTCAAAAAAGCGTCCCCCTCCAGGGGACTGCTGCGCCCTGACTTCGACCCCGTGGCACTGGCGAAGACCTATGCCCGGTACGGCGCCGCGGCCGTTTCGGTGCTGACCGAAGTCAACTACTTCCAGGGCAGCCTGGAGCACCTGGCGGCGGTCAAGGAGGCGGTCGATATTCCCGTCCTGCGTAAGGACTTCATCTTCGACGAGTACCAGGTCTATGAGTCGGCGGCTCACGGCGCCGACGCCCTGCTCCTGATAACGGCCATCCTCGACCCCCCGGAGATGGCGAAGCTGCTGGCGTTGAGTCGCAGCCTCGGGATGCGCTGCCTGGTCGAGGTCCATAACGAAGACGAGCTGATGATGGCCCTCCTGGCCGGCGCCGGTATCATCGGCATTAACAACCGCAACCTGCATACCTTCAAGGTTGATACCAATACTACCCGCCGCCTGCGCCTGCTCGTCCCGCGGGAAAACATCGTGGTCAGCGAGAGCGGCATCAAGAACGCCGCCGACATGAAGATGATGAAGGAATGCAAGGTCAACGCGGTGCTGGTCGGGGAGGCGCTCGTCACTGCACCGGATATCCCCGCTAAAATAAAGGAACTGATGTCATGACGCGCATCAAGATTTGCGGCATTAAGGAAGAGGAGCACGCGGCCGCCGTCGCCGGGGCCGGGGCGGACTACCTGGGGCTGGTCTTTGCGCCGAGCCCGCGTCAGGTCACGCCGGCGCGCGCCGCCAGGATTGTTTCCACCCTGAAAGATAGTGGGGTTTCATTGGAGGTGGTGGGGGTCTTCGTCAACGCTCCGTCACCCCGGGTGAAGAAGATTGCCGCCGCCTGTCGTCTCGACTGGGTCCAGCTCAGCGGCGACGAGCCCTGGGAGTACTGCCGCGAGCTGGGTCTGCCGGTCATCAAGGTCATAAGGCTGAGTCGGAACCAGAAACCGGACAAGGTCTGCGCCGACCTCGCTTACGGGAGTCGGGTACTGGGCAAGCGGCAGCATATGTTCCTCGTCGATGCCGATGTCGCCGATAAGTTCGGCGGCACCGGTATGCCTTTTGACTGGGACCTGGCCCGTCCCATTGCCAGGAGATTTCCGGTCATCGTTGCCGGCGGACTCACGCCGGAAAACGTGGCGGCGGCGATTGAAATCGTATCCCCCTGGGGAGTGGACGTTTCTTCCGGGGTGGAGACCGGAGGCGTGAAGGACTTGAGGAAAATCAGGAAATTTATCAAGAACGTGAGGCAGACCGATGGCCAGGCCTGATGCCCGCGGCTACTTCGGGGCGTATGGCGGCCGGTTCGTGCCGGAGACGCTGATGCCGGCCCTGGCCGAGCTGGAGACGGCCTATGCCGCCGCCATGGCCGATACCGACTTCACCGAAGAGTTCGCCCGGCTGTGTAAAGACTATATCGGTAGGCCCACACCCCTCTACCCCGCCCGGCAGCTCTCGTCGAAAATCAGCGGGGCGGCCATCCTGCTCAAGCGGGAAGACCTGGCCCATACCGGCGCCCACAAGATTAACAACGCCCTGGGGCAGGGGCTGCTCGCCCGGCGCATGGGCAAGACCCGGATTATCGCCGAGACCGGCGCCGGCCAGCACGGCGTGGCGGTGGCTAGTGTGTGCGCCATGCTCGGCCTTGAGTGCATCATCTACATGGGGTCGGAGGACATCCAGCGCCAGGCCCCCAACGTCAACCGGATAAAGCTGATGGGTGCCGAAGTCAGGCCGGTGGATTCGGGGAGCCGCACCCTCAAGGACGCCATAAACGAGGCCATCCGCGACTGGGTAAGCAACGTGGGCAACACCCACTACCTGCTCGGCTCGGTGGTCGGCCCCCACCCCTATCCCATGATCGTCCGCGATTTCCAGGCGATAATCGGGCGCGAGGCCCGTGAACAGGTGTTAGCGGCGTACAATCGACTCCCCGACTACCTGGTGGCCTGCGTGGGCGGGGGCAGCAACAGCATCGGTCTCTTCCACCCCTTTTACGACGATAAAGACGTGAAGTTTATCGGCGTCGAGGCCGCCGGCAGGGGCCTGGAGACGCCGGAGCACTCGGCCACCCTGGTCACCGGCCGGGCCGGCGTGCTGCACGGCACTAAATCTTACCTGCTGGAGGACACCGACGGCCAGATACGGGAGACCCACAGCATCGCCCCGGGGCTGGACTACCCCGGCGTCGGGCCGGAGCACAGCTTTTACAAGGACAGCGGCCGGGCCACCTACACGGCCGTTACCGACGCCCAGGCTCTGGAGGGCTTCAAGCTGCTTTGCGATACCGAGGGCATCATCCCGGCGCTGGAGCCTTCCCACGCCATCTACCACGCCGCACAACTGGCTAAAGGGCTGTCTAAAGAAAAATTGATTATCGTCAACCTGTCCGGCCGGGGCGATAAAGACCTCGAGATTGTCACCCGGGCGCTGGGGATGCAGCCATGAGCAGGATTACGTCGGTATTCAGACCGGGCCGCAAGGCATTAATCGGCTACATCACGGTGGGCTACCCGGACGTTAAGACCACGCCGGAGATAGCCGCGGTGCTGGCCGCCGGGGGCTGCGATATCATCGAGCTGGGCATCCCCTTCTCCGACCCCCTGGCGGACGGGGCCACCATCCAGAAGGCCAGCTTCACCGCGCTGCAAAACGGCACCACCCCGGATGTCTGCCTGGAGGTGGCCGCCGGGATACGGAAAAAGATAGACGTGCCGCTGGCCTTCATGACCTACTATAACCCGGTGCTCAACTACGGCCCGGAGGCCTTTTGCCGGAGTTGCAGGGAAGCCGGCATAAATGGTTTAATAGTCCCTGATTTACCACCGGAAGAGGGGGCCGAACTGGAGACGATTACCGCCGGAAACGACATCGACCTTATCTACCTGCTGGCACCGACCAGCACCGCCGACCGCATCGCGGCGGTAGCGGCGAGGTCGCGGGGCTTTATCTACCTGGTCTCGCTCACCGGCGTCACCGGGGCCAGGGACACGCTGCCCGCGGACCTGGAGACCTTCGTAAAGAGGGTCAGGGAGAAGGCCGGGCAGCCCCTGTGCGTGGGCTTCGGGGTATCCACGCCGGAACAGGCCGCACGCGTGGCCGCCATTGCCGATGGCGTTATCGTGGGGAGCCGGCTCCTCCAGTTGATTGAAGAAGACGCCACACTCGCCAGGCTCGGCACTTTCGTCGCCAGCCTGCGCCGTGCGCTCGATACACCGCCGATTCGTCAGGAGGTAAATTGAGATGACAACCATGTCATGGCCGTGGCACCCTGACTTGATATATTAATATCAATATTACTAATAAAAAGGAGGTAAAAATGGCACAGAGAAAGTTCACCCTGCAAGAAAAGGACATGCCAAGGCAATGGTATAACATACAGGCAGACCTGCCGGAACCGTTGCCGCCGTACCTGCACCCGGTTACCAAGCAAATCATGGGGCCGGGAGACCTGGCGCCCATTTTCCCCATGGAGCTTATCAAGCAGGAGGTCAGCCAGGAACGGTACATCGATATCCCGGAAGAGGTACAGGAGGTCTACTACCTCTGGCGTCCGACCACCCTGTACCGGGCCTATGCCCTGGAGAAGGCCCTGGACACGCCCGCCAAGATTTTCTACAAGTACGAGGGCTCCAGCCCGCCCGGCAGCCACAAGCCCAACACCGCCGTCGCCCAAGCCTACTATAATAAAAAGGAAGGCGTCAAGCGCATCGCCACGGAGACCGGCGCCGGCCAGTGGGGCAGTTCCCTGGCCTTTGCCTGCAAGCTCTTTGACATCGAATGCAAGGTCTACATGGTCAAGGTGAGCTATAACCAGAAGCCCTACCGCCGC
>JBDRFW010000163.1:0-36877 GCA_043818415.1 Chloroflexota bacterium
ACTGGATGGAGAACATCCGCGACTGGTGTATCAGCCGGCAGCTCTGGTGGGGACACCGCATTCCGGTCTGGTACTGCGGCGAATGCGACGCCCTGACGGTGTCCGTGGAAACGCCGACCGCCTGCTCCGGCTGCGGCTCTAAAAAAATCGAGCAGGACCCGGACGTGCTGGATACCTGGTTCAGCTCCGGGCTGTGGCCCCACTCCACGCTGGGCTGGCCGGACGATACCGCCGACCTCCGCTACTTCTACCCGACCTCGGTGATGGAGACCGCCTACGATATCCTCTTCTTCTGGGTGGCCCGGATGATAATGATGGGGCTGGAGGACGCCGGCGACATCCCCTTCCGCACCGTCTACCTCCACGGCCTGGTGCGCGATGAAAAGGGCGAGAAGATGAGCAAGACCCGCGGTAACGTGGTCGACCCGCTGGACCTGATGGAGGAGTACGGCACCGACGCCCTGCGCTTCGCGCTTTCCACCGGCACCTCCCCCGGCAACGATACCAAGATAACGCCATCGAAACTGGAGGCCGGCCGCAACTTTGCCAATAAGCTCTGGAATGCCACCCGCTTCGTTGTCCGGAGCCTGGAAACGGTCGGTCAATATAAAGAAATCGGCCGGCAAAACCTCCCGGTGGAAGACCGCTGGATACTTTCCCGCCTCAACCGGACGGTGGGCGGCGTCGTCAAGCTGATGGAGGACTTCCAGTTCGGGGAGGCCCAGCGGCAGATACACGATTTCCTCTGGGGGGAGTACTGCGACTGGTATATCGAGCTGGCCAAGATAAGGCTTCAAGCGAACGACACTTCGCCGCTGCCGGTGCTGGCACACGTCCTGGAAGTGTCGCTGCGCCTGCTGCACCCCTTCATGCCCTTCCTCACCGAGGAGCTCTGGCAGAACCTTAAAAAATACATGACCCGGATTGATACGGAATCTATCATGGTTGCCGAATATCCAACGGCGGACGAAGGCGGGTCCGACCCGGCGGTCGAGGCCGAGATGGAAGACGTCATCGAGATAATCCGCTCCATCCGCAACGTCCGCGCCCAGTACAGGGTGGAGAGCGGGCGGTGGGTCGAGGCGAAAATCCATACCGATTCCTCCCGGCTGGAGGCGATGGCGCGCTACCAGGGCGCCATCGCCTCGCTGGCGCGGGCCAATCCCGTCAGCTTCCTTCCGGGCGAGCCGGGGAAAGAGGGCGGGGATAACGCGGTGCTGCCGCTGGCCCGGGCCACGGTGGTGGTCCCCCTGGCCAGCCTCTTCGACCGGGAGGCGGAGCAGCAGCGACTCCGTAAGGAGCTGGAGCAAGTGCAGGTAGAGGTATCCCGCCTGGAGGCCAGACTCAAGGACGAGGCCTTTCTGACCAAAGCGCCGGGGGCGGTCGTTGAAAAGGAGCGGCAAAAGCTCTATACTCTGAATGAAAAGCTGGAGAAGCTGAAGCAGCAGAGTGCCAGACTGTAGGAGGTAAGGAAATGTTCGAGAGAGTGCTCGTCCCGCTGGACGGCTCCAGGGTTGGCGAGGCCGCCCTGCCGGTAATCGACCAGCTCGTGAGTAAGCTGTCGCCCGGCTCCAAGGTGGAGATTACCCTGCTGGGAGTAATCACCCTGCTGCGGCACTGGGTGGTGGTGGGCGAGGCCAGCGCCCCGGTCTCCTACACGGAGGAAGAGCTGAAGCTTATCCGGAAAAGGGTCACGGACTACCTGGAGAATACCGGCAAGAGCCTCAAGGGCAAGGGGATTATCGTCAAGACGATGGTCAGCTCCGGCAACGCCTCCGACGAGATACTGAAAGCCGCCGAGGAGACCAGGGCGGACCTGATAGCCATGTCCACCCACGGGAGGTCGGGCGTGCGCCGCCTGGCCTTCGGGAGCATCACGGATAAAGTGCTGCGGGGCGCCAGCGGGCCCGTCCTCATGGTGCGCGCGCCGGAGGGTACCGTCAACGAATAGAGGCCCCGGCCGTAGCCGGACGGCTTTTAATCGGCATCGTCCACGGCGAGGTCGGCGGCCATGACCCGGGAGACGCCTTTCTGTCGCCACTGCCGCTTGAGGTATCCCAGCGCTTTCTTGGTATCGCTGGCAATCTTGGCCTTCTCGCAGCGCTTCAGGCGGTAGCGGAACAGCCAGTAGGTGAACTCCTTGAGCTCATCGAGGGAAATAGATTTCAGCCGGGCGCGGCCATGCGACTTCCGGAAATCCCTTAATAGAGCCTCACGGGCGGCGCCATATAACCGCTGGTAGGCCTCCTCGGTGGAATCGCCCCGAGCGCGGATTACTCGCACCCGCTGCTCCTTTTCAATCTCTTCCTGAACCGCCAGGAGCAGGGCTTCCTCAACGGTAACGCCATAGAAAAAGTTGAGGTAATGGCCGTACTTGATGTCCCCGATGAGCTCCTTGACCTGCCCGGCGGTCATCTCCAGCGGCGGGATTCCGGAAAAGAGCAGGGCGTCCTTCTCGTCATCGGGAGGGAGGCCGTTCACCGCCTCGAGGAGCCGCTCCGCCAGCAGGAGCCAGTCGAAGGCTTCGCCCTCGATGAGGTAGCGGTAGGTGCGGCCGTCGCGGACCTCCTCGGGACTGGTCCAGAGTCCAATGGCGCCGAGCAGGGCACGGTACCAGTGCTGGTCTTCAGCGATGGCCTGCTTCAGGTAACCGATGGCCTCGGCGTCTCCCGCCGAGGTCGAATCCGTGGCAACCAGCTGATTCTTTTCCACCTTCATGCCACCCCTCGCGTCCGCTCCGGGAACTCTGCCTTGAGCCTCTCGTGGTAGTCGAGCCGGCCGGTGGTGGCCAGCTCGGTAATCTTCTTGTTGATGGCCTCCCCCACCCCCGGTATCTCGTCCAGCCGCTTTTCCGCCACCAGCCGGGCCACCGGCTCCCTGAGCTCGGCGATGCCGCGGGCTACCTTCTGGTAAGCCCGTATCTTGAAGATGTTGTCCTTCTTGAGCCGGAGCATCTCCGCGATATCATCGAAAACGGCGGCGATTTCGGCGTTGGTCATGGGTCATCATCCCCGAATCACAGCCCGAACCACGTCATCTGCGACTTCATGAAATTCATGAGGAGGGGGTGTTTCTCGCCGTACTCCACGAGCAGGTTGTAGTCCATGGAGGCCCTGATTTCCTGGTTCTGGCTGCCCTTCTCCCGGGCGTCCTTTATCCGCTGCAGCGCCTGGCCCTTGGCCTGGAGGAGGTACCGGCGCTTTCTCTGCTCTTTATTCAACGGCTTCTCGGGGTCGTCGGGGAGCTGGGCGAGCTGCTCCGAGATTTCCGTCATCAACCGGGCCAGTTCTTCATCGTTCATATCAGTCTACCTTCCACAGCAGTGTTTGTATTTCTTGCCGCTGCCGCAGGGGCAGGGGGCATTACGACCTATCTTCTTGCCGCCGGCGACGGCCGCCTTCTGTTTGCCGCCGCTGCCCGCCGAGCCGACGGCCGCTTTGGCCATCGGGGATTCCGGCGGCTTTTCTTCCTGCGTGACGATGGCCACGTGGAAGATGGTGTGGGCGACGTCATGGCGGATATAATCCGTCAGGTTTTTCCATTTTTCGCTACCTATCATCTTATATGCGTCCGTCGACTTCATCTGGCGTAAGGAAGCCCATCCTGCCTGGAGCCTTTCGTTCTCCATGTCTGTGAGGTGCTCCACCCAGAGGCGGTCCATAATCTGGAGCATGACCAGCCTTTCCAGCACCCTCGTTTTATCGGCGCCGGTGTGCTGCTCCCGCTCGGCGTAGAGGGCCTCGGCGGCGGCCACCAGCGCCTCCTCAATCTCCTTCGGCCTCATCTCCGCCAGGGTCTTCTCGTTGAGCGCCGGCGGCACCGGCATGACGGTATTGACATCCGCCAGCAGGCCGGGGATATCCCAGTCCAGCCCGTGCTGGTCGGCGAGGCGCGAGGCGACCATCTCCTTGAGCTCCTCGGCGAGCATGGACATGATATTCGAGCGGAGGTCGGCGCCGGAGAGTATCTTGTGGCGCTCCTCGTAGATAAGCTCGCGGTGCTTGTTAACGACGTCGTCGTACTCGACGAGGTGCTTGCGCATGTCGAAGTGATAGCCCTCGACGCGCTTCTGGACGTCGGTGATGGCGTTGGTAATCAGCTTGTTCTCGATGGGCGTGTCTTCATCCATGCCCACCCAGCTCATGAACCCCTTGATGCGGTCGCCGCCGAAGCGGCGCATGATATCGTCCTCGAGCGAGACGTAAAAACGCGAGCGGCCAGGGTCGCCCTGACGTCCCGCCCTGCCCCGTAGCTGGTTATCGATGCGCCGCGCCTCGTGGCGCTCCGTGCCGATGATGTAGAATCCGCCCAGGGCAATTATCTTATCGTGGGTGGCTTGCCACCCGTTGCCGCCGCCGCCTTCCGGGGTGCCGCCCAGGATAATATCGACGCCGCGGCCGGCCATGTTGGTGGCCACGGTTACCGCCCCCGGCTCGCCGGCCCGGGCGATGATTTCCCCCTCCCGGGTGTGCTCCTTGGCATTGAGCACGTGGCAGTTGACGCCCTGCCGCTTGAGGAGGTCGCTCAGATACTCCGATTTCTCGATGGAGACCGTGCCGATGAGCACCGGGACTTCCTGCTCGTGGAGGCGCTTGATTTCCCGCACCACCGCCCGGAACTTGCCCTCCTCCGTCTTGTAAATCTGGTCCGGCAGGTCCTGGCGAATCATCGGCTTGTTGGTGGGAATCTCCGTAACTTCTAACTTGTAAATCTTGTAAAACTCTTCGGCCTCGGTGGCCGCCGTGCCGGTCATGCCGGCCAGCTTCTCGTACATGCGGAAGTAGTTCTGGATGGTGATGGTGGCGTAGGTCATCGTCTCCCGCTGGACCTTGACGTGCTCCTTGGCCTCGAGGGCCTGGTGCAGCCCCTCGGAGAAGCGCCGACCGTACATCAGGCGGCCGGTGAACTCGTCGACGATGATGACCTGGCCCTCCTTGACGACGTAGTCGCGGTCGCGCCGGTAGATGACCTGGGCCTTGAGGGCGCTGTCCAGGTAGCGGGTCAGCCCCTGGTTGGCGGGGTCGTAGAGGTTGGGCAACTTCAGCAGGCCCTCGCGCTTGAGCATCCTCTCCACGTTGCTGATACCGTTATCGGTGAGGTTGGCGGTGCGCGACTTCTCATCGACCACGTAGTCTTCCTCCACCCGCAGGCGCGGGACGAGGCGGGCGAAGGTGTTATAAATCTCGCCGGACTCCTCCGCCGGGGCGCTGATGATGAGGGGGGTGCGGGCCTCGTCGATGAGGAGGTTGTCCACCTCGTCGACGATGGTATAGTTGAGGGGACGCTGGACGCACCGGGACAGGTCCGCGACCATGTTGTCCCGCAGGTAATCAAACCCGAACTCGCTGCTGGTACCGTAGGTGACATCGGCCCGGTAGGCCTCGTCGCGGGAGACGGGGCGGAAGTGCGGCCAATGGGGGTCGCCGGAATCGAAATCGGGGTCGTAGAGACGGGCGGGGGAATGCTCGTCCGGGTTCTGCATGGGGTAGATGCTGGCCACGCTCACCCCCAGGGCGTGATAGACGGGGGCCATCCAGTAGGGGTCGCGCCGGGCCAGGTAATCGTTGACGGTGGCCAGGTGGCACCCTTTGCCGGCCAGGGCGTTGAGGTAAAGGGGCAGGGTGGCCACCAGGGTCTTGCCCTCGCCGGTTTTCATCTCGGCTATTTTGCCCTGGTGCAGGGTAATGCCGCCGAGCAGCTGCACGTCGTAGTGGCGCTGGCCGAGGGTGCGACGGGCGGCCTCGCGGACGGCGGCGAACGCCTCGGGGAGGAGGTCATCAAGGTCCTCGCCGTCCTTATAGCGGGCGCGGAACTCGTCGGTCTTAGCCCGGAGCTCGGCGTCCGTCAGCTTCTGGAAATCGGACTCCAGCTCGTTGATGCGGTCGACCTCCGGCTGGAGGCGTTTCAACTCCTTCTCATTGGAATCGACCAGTCCACCCAGAAACTTAAACATCTTCGTCGCTCTTAATCAACTCTCTGGCTTTATCCGCCAGCGATTCCAGCACCATAATCTTTACCTCGCCCATGCCGTCGACGGTAAACTGGTGGACGGAAGGCGCGGCGTGGGACTTGAGGAAGCAGGAAATCCGGTAGCTTTCCAGCAGTCCCTTGATGACCTGCGCCTCCAGTTCACTGTGCGCCTTATAAACCTCTACCATTTTTTCATTGCTGCTCAAACAGGGCCCCCACAGACTGTCCGGTATGGATGCGGCTGATGGCTTCGCCCAGCAGCGGCGCCAGGGAAAGTACCTTAATCTTGTCTATTTTCTTCTTTTCCGGCACGGGGACCGTATCCGTCACCACCACCTCCTTGACCGGACTGGCGGCTATCCTCTCGATAGCCTGACCGGACAGGATGGGGTGGGTACAGCAGGCATAGACGTCATGGGCGCCGCGGTCAATCAGGGCCTTGACCACGCCCACCAGGGAGCCGGCGGTATCTATTTCATCGTCGACGATGAGGGCGGACATGCCCTCGACCTCGCCGATGACGTTGAGGGTCTGGGTGCGGTCGGCATTGCCGAGGCGTCTCTTTTCCATGATGGCCAGCGGCGCGTTCAGCTTGGCAGCGAGGTCGCGCGCCCGCTTGGTGGCGCCGATATCCGCCGCGACGACGACGAGGTCGTTGAACTCTCTCTCACTGAAATAGTCGCCCAGCACGTAGAGGGCGGTCAGCTCGTCCACGGGGATGTTGAAGAAGCCCTGAATCTGGGCGGCGTGGAGGTCCACCGTGAGCACGCGGCCGGCGCCAGCCACGGTAATAAGGTCGGCGACGAGCTTGGCGGTGATAGGGACGCGGGGCTGGTCCTTCTTATCGGTGCGGCCGTAGCCGTAGTACGGTACAACCGCCGTTATCCGGCCCGCCGAGGCCCGCTTGAGGGCGTCAATCATGATGAGCAACTCCACCAGGTTGCTGTTGACCGGAGAGGAGATGGGCTGAACGACGAAGGTATCCCGCGAGCGGACGTTTTCCAGGATACGGACGAAGGTGTTTTCATTGCTGAACTGGATGACCTCACAGTTGCCCAGGGGTATGCCCAGGTATTCCGTTATCGCTTTAGTCAGGGCGGGATGGGCACTGCCGGAAAAAACCTTTAACTCATCCATGAGCTACGGTCTCCTCTCCGCTATTTTTTGGCTGTATAAAATATTATAGCACTATAAGACAATGAGACATAGTTAAAGGAGCGGCGGGGAACAATTCACGGGTTAAGCCGCGGCTGCCACGGGGCGGCCAGGGTGGGAATAGATATCAACCGAGTGGAGGGGGGTGAAGCAGATAAAGAAAAAGATTGCTTCGTCGCTCTGCTCCTCGCAATGACAAGTGGGAGGGGGGCCTAGAGCAGCATCTCCCTGAGGGTCTTCATGTTGATGACGTCCTCCTTGTTATACTCAAGGAGCCGGTTCAGGGCATCAAGGTCAAAGGAATCGACGTATTTCCACCACAGCTTGACCGCCTCCCAGCCGTTCATGTCCGGGAGATTCCGGCCGATGCCCAGCTGCTGCTCCACGGCCTTCAGGCCGCCGTAGAGGTTGTTCCACCAGCAGTCGTACATGAGGTCACGGTGGCGGAACAGCTCGGCGAGGTTAATCCCGAGCCGGGCCTGGATAAAGGGAAGGTCGAACCGACTGCCGTTATAGGTATAGAGGACGTCGGCGCCTTCCAGGGCGGCCAGGATGCGGGCGGCGGTGATATCCCCCCCGACCAGCTGGACGAACTCGGTGGCCTCACCGCGGCAGAGATGTATACCGATGACGGTCATCTCGCAGCCGGAGGGAGCGAGGCCGGTAGTCTCGATATCCAGATAGGCTTCGGTTCCAGGCGGCAATTGACTCCCTTAAAACGAGATGAATTACGGCGGACACTTGGCGCAGATGGACCGGAAGAGCGTGGTGCTCAGATAGCGGTCGCCACGGTCGGGCAAAACGGTGACGATGACGCCCTTCTTCATCGTGGCGGCAACCTTCACCGCCCCGGCCACGGCCGCCCCGCTGGACATGCCGGTGAAGAGGCCTTCCCGGACCGCCAGCCGCCGGGCCGTCTCAAAAGCGTCGCCGTCCTCGACGGTAATCTTCTCGTCGAAGAGCCCGGGGTCGTAGATTTTCGGGACGACGCTCTCTTTCATATTCTTCAGTCCCTGGATGGTGTGCCCCTGGGTGGGCTCCACCCCGATGACCCGGATATTCCGGTTCTTTTCCTTTAAATACCGGCCGGCGCCGATAAGCGTCCCCGTGGTGCCCATGCCCGCCACGAAGACATCGATTTTACCGTCGGTCTGGGCGAATATCTCCGGGCCGGTGGTCTCGTAGTGGGCCAGGATATTGTTGGGGTTATCGAACTGGTTGCACATGAAGTACCGGTCCGGCTCCGCCTCCAGGGCCTGGTGGGCCCGGCGGATGGCCCCATCGACGGCCTCCCTGGCGGGGGTCATCACCACCTCGGCGCCGAAGGCCTGGAGGACGAGCTGCCGCTCCACGCTGACGCACTCCGGCATGAAGAGCTTGACCCGGTAGCCCCGGGCGGCGCCAATCATGGCCAGGGCAATCCCCATGTTCCCGGAGGTGGGCTCGATGATGGTGAGGTCCGGGGTAAGCTCGCCGGACTCTTCCGCCTTTATAATCATGTAGTAAGCCGGGCGGTCCTTGACCGAACCCCCGGGGTTATTGCCTTCCAGCTTGGCGAAAATCTTCACCCCGGGACTGCCGTTGAGGTGCTCCAGCTGCACCAACGGTGTGTTGCCGATAGCCCCCAGCACGTTAACATTGCCGTTCTTCATATCTTTCACCTCGGCCAGCGAGGGAACGACCCGGATTAATCGGTAATTCCCGGCACGGGGAGGAGCCGGCATATCTGCGCCACCTCCTGCCTGACCTCGTCACGGACCTTACGGCTGTCAGGACTGCCGATGACCCTCATAATCAGCCCGGCAACGAGCTTAATCTCCTCCTTGCCGAAGCCGCGGGTGGTCACCGCCGGCGTCCCCAGCCGGATGCCGCTGGTCACCCGCGGCGGGCGGGAGTCGAAGGGGATAGCGTTGCGGTTGACGATGATTCCGGCGGCTTCCAGGGCCTCCTCGGCCTGCCGGCCGGTCACCCCGGTAGCGTTGAGGTCAGCCAGGATGAGGTGATTATCCGTGCCGCCGGAAATCAGGCGCAGGCCGAGTCGCTGAAGCTCGGTGGCCAGTACCAGGGCGTTGTCCAGGACCGCCCGCTGGTAATCGACGAAGTCCGGCTGCATGGCCTCGTAGAAGGCCACCGCCTTGGCGGTGATGACGTGCATCAGGGGGCCGCCCTGCATCTCCGGGAAGACGGCGGCATCGACGATTTTGGCCAGCTCCGCCCGGCAGAGGATAAAGCCGCTCCGCGGTCCCCGCAGCGACTTGTGCGCCGTGGAGGTGACCACCTCGGCGTAGGGGACGGGGGTGGGGTGCAGCCCGGCCGCCACCAGTCCAGCGATGTGGGCCATGTCCACCATGAGGCTGGCGCCGACGGAGTCGGCGATACGGCGGAACCGCTCGAAGTCGATAATCCGGGGGTAAGCGCTGGCCCCGGCGACTATCAATTTAGGCTTGTGCTTCCGGGCCAGCCTCTCCACCTCCGGGTAGTCGATACGCTCCGTCTCGCGGTTGAGTCCGTACTGGACAAAGTTGTAGGACTTGCCGGAAAAGCTGGACTTATCGCCGTGGGTGAGGTGCCCGCCGTGGGCCAGGTTCATCGCCAGGACGGTATCGCCGTACTCCAGCAGGGCGTAGTAGGCAGCCATATTGGCCTGGGCGCCGCTATGCGGCTGGACGTTGGCGTGGTCGGCGTGGTAAAGCTCTTTCGCCCGCCGGATGGCCAGCTCCTCGATGACGTCCATGTTCTCGCAGCCGCCGTAGTAGCGCTTGCCGGGATAGCCCTCGGCGTACTTGCAGGTCAGGAAGGAGCCCTGGGCCTCCAGCACGGCCCGGCTGGCGTAGTTCTCCGAGGCGATAAGGTTAATCGTTTCCTGCTGCCTCGCCTTCTCCATGTCGAGGGCGCGTCCGACCTCCGGGTCAATCTGGCTCAAGAAACTCATCCAGCCTTCTCCTCGGGGAAAACTCAGGTACCGTAGATAGTCTACAACTGCGTCCTGACAGTGTCAATTGCGCTCGTTCCGGGGACGGCCGCCGGGAACGCCGCTAACCCCTTGACAAAGCAGGTTGCCGTTCTTATAATAAAAAGAAACCCCCACCTTATTCGACAGTCTATCCCATTTCTTAATATGTAGTGCAAAATCCCTTACCCGAGGCATTAATTACCGAAACCCATGCCGCTTCCCAGGCAGAAACCCGAGGATAGGACTGGAAGGTTTCCAGATTTGTTGGAGTACAGGGCTCGTATATGCCAAAGTATATTTTTGTGACCGGGGGCGTGGTCAGTTCCGTGGGAAAAGGCATCACCGTCGCCTCTATCGGCACCATCCTGAAGAGCCGCCAGATTACCGTGTCCGTGATGAAGCTGGACCCCTACCTGAACGTTGACCCCGGCACGATGTCCCCCTATCAGCACGGCGAGGTCTTCGTCACCAGGGACGGGGCGGAGACGGACCTGGACCTGGGCAACTACGAGCGCTTCATCGACGCCGAGTTCACCGCCGACTCCAATATAACGTCCGGGCAGATTTACAGCGCGCTCATCACCCGGGAGCGGCGGGGTGACTTCCTCGGGGGGACCATCCAGATTGTCCCCCACCTGGTTAACGAAATCAAGGAACGCTTCAAAAAGCTGGCGGACAAGTCCCAGGCGGACGTCATCCTCATCGAGGTAGGCGGCACCGTGGGCGACATCGAGGGGCAGCCCTTCCTGGAGGCCATCCGCCAGATGCGGAACGAGGTGGGCCGCAACAACGTGCTCTACATCCACGTTACCTTCCTCCCCTACCTCAACTCCACCCACGAGCTGAAGACCAAGCCCACCCAGCACAGCGTCAACGAGCTGCGGCGCATCGGTATCCAGCCTGACGTCATCATCTGCCGCAGCGACTACGAGATAGCCGAGAACCTGCGGGACAAGATATCCCTCTTCTGCGACGTGGAGAAGAAGGCGGTGATTCCCCTGCCCACCATGGAGACGATTTACGAGATTCCCCTGGTGCTGGAAGAATGCGGGCTGGGCCAGCTCATCGTGGAACGGCTCAGCCTGGGGGCACACCCCACCGATTTGCAGTCGTGGCGGGGACTGGTGGAGCGCATCAAGACGCCGCACGAACCGGTCAACATCGCCCTCGTCGGCAAGTACGTGGAGCTCAACGACGCCTATTTCTCGGTGCGGGAGGCGCTGTACCACGCCGCCCTCCACAACGATAGGGGGCTCAACCTCATCTGGGTCCACTCCGAGGAGCTCGACCAAATCGGCGTGGAGAACCTGCTGCGCCCGGCGCAGGGCATCCTCGTGCCCGGCGGTTTCGGGGACAGGGGCATCGAGGGCAAGGTCAAGGCTGCCCGGTACGCCCGGGAGAATAAAATACCTTACTTCGGGCTATGCCTGGGGATGCAGGTCATGGTCATCGAGTTCGCCCGCTACATCTTCGACTCCGACGAGCCGCACTCCACCGAGTTCAAGCCCGACACCCGCTTCCCGGTCATCGACTACATGGCCGAGCAGAAGAAAGTGCTCACCAAGGGGGCGACCATGCGCCTGGGCAACTACCCGTGCCAGCTGCTGAAAGACAGCATTGCCGGCCGGGCCTACGCCGAGCCGCTGGTCCAGGAGCGCCACCGGCACCGCCTGGAGTTCAACAACCAGTACCGCGAGCCGCTGGAGAAGGCAGGCATGGTCTTCAGCGGGGCGGCCCCGGACGGCAGCCTCGTGGAGATATGCGAGCTGGCTGACCACCCCTGGATGCTGGGCTGCCAGTTCCACCCGGAGTTCCGCTCCCGCCCCGGCCGGCCCCACCCCCTGTTCCGCGATTTCATCCGCGTGGCTAAAGACACCCTGCGGGAAGGCGACCAGCCACCCTTGCCGCTGGCATCCTAGCCCGAGGAGGAGAAACGATGCAGATTTTCCTGGATACCGCCAATATCGACCAGATAAAGCAGGCAGCCCGGCTGGGCATCATCAGCGGGGTCACCACCAACCCGTCCCTGCTGTCCAAGGAAGCCACCGCCGACTACGAGAGCGTCACCAAGAAGATTTGCGCCATCGTCAGCGGGCCGGTCTCCGTGGAGGTGCTCTCCGAGGACGCCGAGGCGATGATAGCGGAGGCCCGCGTCAAGGCCTCCTGGGCGCCCAACGTGAACATCAAGATACCCATCACCGCCGAAGGCCTCCGGGCTACCAGGGTCTTGAGCGAGGAGAACATCAAGGTGAACATGACCCTCTGCTTCTCGGCGAACCAAGCGCTCCTCGGGGCGCTGGCCGGGGCCACCTACGTCAGCATCTTCATCGGACGGCTGGACGACGCCGGGCACGACGGCATGCAGGTGGTGGAGGACATCATCGGCATCCTGGACAACTACCCGGAGCTGGACACCCAGGTGATTGCCGCCAGCATCCGCAACCCCTTGCATTTTACCTACTCGGCCATGGCCGGCGCCGATATCGCCACGGTGCCCTATAACGTGCTGATGCAGCTGATACAGCACCCGCTGACGGACGTTGGCATCAAGCGCTTCCTGGCCGACTGGAAGAGCGTGGCCAAGAAATAAGAATATAATATACCCCTTCCCATAAAGACGGGACGAGAGTGAGGTGGCAACATGAACATTGCGGAACTCGAAACCAAGACCAAGGAAGAGCTGGTGGAGATGGCCAAGGAGAAGGGCATTTCCAGCCCGGCGGCGTTGAAGAAACACGACATCATCATGCGCCTGCTGGAGACGCACACGGAGGAGCAGGGAAACATCTTCTGCAAGGGCATCCTGGAAATCATGAACGACGGCTACGGCTTCCTGCGGCAGGATACCCTGCTGCCCAGCCAGACGGATGTCTATATCTCGCCGTCGCAGATACGCCGCTTCAGCCTGCGCAACGGGGACCTGGTCACCGGGCAGGGCCGGCCGCCGAAGAGCAACGAGAAGTACTTCAGCCTGCTGCAGGTGGTGGCCATCAACAACCTGGACCCGGAGGCCCTCAAGAACCGGCAGCCCTTCGGCTCGCTGACGCCCACCTTCCCGGACAAGCTCATCAACCTGGAATACGCCCCCACCGACCTCTCCACCCGGCTCATCAACCTCATCGCGCCCATCGGTCGTGGACAGCGCGGCCTGTTGGTATCGCCGCCCAAGGCCGGCAAGACCCTGCTGCTGAAGTCAATCGCCAGCGCCATCACGGCCTGCTACGAGGATATCCACCTGATGGTCTGCCTCATCGGCGAGCGGCCGGAAGAGGTCACCGACATGAAGCGGTCGGTCAAGGGCGAGGTCGTCGCCGCCACCTTTGACGAGATGGTGGAGAACCAGACACGCGTGGCCGAGCTGGGCCTGGAGCGGGCCAAGCGCCTGGTGGAAAGCGGCAAGGACGTGGTCATCCTCCTCGACGGGGTGACACGCCTGACGCGCGCCTACAACCTGGCTATGCCTTCCAGCGGGCGCACCCTCTCCGGCGGTATCGACCCCGCCGCCCTGCACCCGGCCAAGCGCTTCTTCGGCGCCGCCCGGAACACCGCCGAAGGCGGCAGCCTAACCATCATCGCCACCTGCCTCATCGATACGGGCAGTCGCATGGACGACCTCATCTACGAGGAGTTCAAGGGCACCGGCAACATGGAGCTCCACCTCGACCGGCGGCTCTCGGAGCGGCGCATCTTCCCATCCATGGACATCCAGCGCAGCGGCACGCGGCGCGAGGAACTGCTGCTGGGCGAGGAGACGTTGAAGCAGGTCTGGCTGCTGCGGCGGATAGTGGCCATGATTGGCTCCGACTCCAACAACTTTGTGGAGGCGACCGAGAAGATTCTGGACCGCATGCGCAAGACGAAGAACAACGTCGAGTTCCTGGCCAACCTCAGCCGGGACATGTAGTCGTTCCCGGGCCCGCCCCGACTTGAATAGAGCCGGCCAAAGTCTTATGATTGAAATAGGTACGAGGATAATTCCATGATACAGATAAGAAAGACCTATACGGGCGTCAACCCCGAGCTGCTTTATGCCGAGATACGGGACTTTACCCTGAAGCAGGGGGCGGTCCGCGGCGAGGACAAGATGGAGACCTACACCCTGCCGGACCAGTCGGCGGACTTCGTCACGCGGGGCACGTTGACCTTCAACGTCAAAGGGGAGCCGGGGAAGGAGAGCCTACGGGTGCACATCGTCGGCTCTGCGCGGGGCGAGACCAAACTGATGATTGACGCCGACGAGGCGCACTTCCCGCAGGAGAAGCTCAACGCCACCCAGGAAGACCTCGACTTTATCTTCGGCTCCTACGAAGCCGAAGAGTAGTTCTAAAGCCCTTCCACAATCCGGTAAACGTTCTCGTAGGACTTCTCAAAATCAGGAGCTACTTTAGCCAGCTTGTCCTTGAGGGCCTTCATGCGCCGGGCGAACTCCGCCCGGTTTCCGGCCGCCACCATGTCCGCCCATTCCCCGGCCTTCTTCTGGAACAGCCGCTCGAAATCAGTCACTTTGGGCAGGCTCATCTGTATTGAGGCGTAAAGCTCCGGGTCCTCGGAGAGGACGCTCTCAATCAGGGTCAGCAGCACCTTGTAGGTAGAGCTTCCGGCAGCCTGCATCGGCCTTAATTTGCCGGAACTGAGCAGGGTATCGGCGGCCACCAGGGCGATAAAGTGGGAGAGGCCGAGGACCAGGCTCATCATCTCGTCATGCTCAGCCGGGGTCATCAGGGCGACCCGGGCGCCACAGGCTTCCAGGTAGCTTTTTATCCTGACGGCCAGCGCCGTCTCCGCTTCCCCGGTGGGAGTCAGCACGAAGTTCTTATTGGCGATGTTCCGGGCACCGGGGCCGAAGAGGGGATGGGCGCCCAGCACCGTGCCTGTCTTGATGTATTTATGCATGATATCCACGGGAACCGTCTTGGTGGAGGTGACGTCAACCACCGCCTGCCCCGGCCGGATATGCCTTCCCACCGAACTCAGCACCTCTTCAAAGCTCTCAATGGGCACGGATATGAGTACATGGTCAGCGTTCCGGACGGCCTCCGCGTTATCGGCGGTGGCGGCCACGCCGAGCCGGCGCCCGGTTTCCCGCCGGCCGGCTTCGTCAGGGTCGGCGATGATAACCTCGCGGCCGTCCTTCAGGAGAAATTCGGCCAGCCACCGCCCCATTTTACCCGCCCCGCCGATGATGGCTATGCGCACGCTAACACCCCTTACTTTCTGAATAATTACAAGGATAAAGAAATACCTTCATAAGAAATCAACCGCGGGATTCTCCGCCGCTACCTGGCTTTGGGATAAGACCCCAGGATTCTCACGAAGACGGCGTGCTCTTCCAGCGATTTAAGGGCCCCGGCCACGTTTTCCTCCTCGCGGTGCCCGGAGACATCCATGTAGAAGTTATACTCCCAGGGCTGGTGGCGCGTGGGGCGGGACTCCAGCTTGGTCAGGTTTATCTTCCTCGAGGCAAACTCCCGAAGGCAGTCGTAGAGGGCTCCCGGCTTGTGCTTGAGGGAGAAGACGATGGAGGTCTTATCGTTGCCGGTGGGCGGGGAGTCCTCCTTGGAGAGGAGGAAGAAACGGGTGAAGTTGTGGGGGTTATCCTCAATCTCCCGGGCGATGATTTTCATGCCGTAAATCTCGGCGGCCTGGGCGCCGGCGATGGCGGCGGCTTCCCGCCGGCCCTGCTCCTTAATCATCCTGACGCTGCCGGCCGTATCCGAGGCCGGGACCAGCTCGGCGCTGAGGTGGGAGAGAAAGCTGCGGCACTGGCCGAGGGCCTGGGGGTGGGAGTAAACAATCTTGATGGAATCGAGCGTGGCCCCCTCCATGGCAATCAGGCAGTGGCTGATACGGAGCTCCGTCTCGCCGCAGACCATCAGGGGCGAGTCCAGCAGCAGGTCGTAAGCGCGGGTGATGCTCCCCTCCAGGGAGTTCTCGACGGGGACCATGGCGAAGGGGACCTCGCTGACCTCCACCGCCTCGAAGACCTCGTCGAGGCTCTCGTAGGGTCGACTCTGGGTGGACTTGCCGAAGAAGCGGATGGCGGCCTCCTCCGTGTACGCCCCCGGCTCGCCCTGGAAAGCGACGGCCACCCCCTGGACCTTCTTGCTGGCATCGATTATCCGGTGGTAGATGCCCTCGACATCAGCGGGGCTGATGCCCTTTTGCCGGGCCAGGCTGCGGACGTGACGCAGGACCTTAAGCTCCCGGTCCCGGTCCTCAATAAGGCGGCTGGTCTCCTGCTTGCCACGCCCGATTTCCTCCGAGATTTTCTGCCGCTCGCCGATGAGCTCGACGATGCGGGCGTCAATCTCGTCAATCTTCTTCCGGAGGTCGTCCAGGTTCACCGGATTACCCCCGGCACCAGTCCGGCTCTCAGGGCGAAATCGGCCAGCGTTACGGCCATCATGGCCTCGACCGCCGGGACCGCCCGGGGGACGATGCAGACATCGTGGCGGCCGCCGACGCTGATACTGGCGGCGGCCATTTTTTGAATATCAACCGTCGCCTGCCCCCCGGCGATGGAGGCGGTGGGCTTGACGGCCACCCGGACCACCACCGGCATACCGCTGCTGATGCCGCCGAGGATGCCGCCGGCATTATTGGTGACCGTGACGACGCGGTCGCCCTGGACTATAAAAGAGTCATTGTTCTCCGAGCCCTTTTTGCGGGCGGCCGCGAAACCGGCGCCGAACTCAACGCCCTTGACGGCGGGGATGGCCAGCAGCGCCTTGGCGAGGTCGCCGTCCAGGTTATCGAAGACCGGCTCGCCGAGGCCGACCGGCACGTGGCGGGCGATGCCTTCGATAACGCCGCCGAGGCTATCGCCTTCTTTCCTGGCTTTATCGATAAGGGCGGCCATTTCCTTTGAGGCGGCAGGGTCGGCGCAGCGGAGGGAGTCGGCCGCGGCGTTCTTCACGATTTCGCCGAACTCGGCCGGTTTAGCCTTAATGCCGCCGATTTCCACGGTATGGGCGATGATTTCCACGCCGATGGTGCCAAGGAGCTTCCGGGCGACGGCCCCGGCCATGACGAAGGAGACGGTAATCCGGCCGGAGAACCTTCCTCCGCCCCGCCAGTCGGAGAAGCCGCCGTACTTGACGTGAGCAGTAAAGTCGGCGTGGCCCGGCCGCAGGCGGTAGCGGATACTCTCGTAGTCGGCCTCGCTGACGTCCCGGTTCCAGACGAGCAGGCAGATGGGCGCGCCGGTGGTGAAGCCGTCGCTGACCCCGGAGAGAACCTCAACCTTATCCGGCTCCAGCCGGGTGGTGGAGGCACCGCTCCCCCCGGCCCGCCGCCGGTCCAGGTCCTTCTGGATATCGGCCTCGTTGAGGGGGAGTCCGGCGGGGCAGCCGTCGATGACGGCACCCACACACCGGCCGTGGCTTTCTCCGAAGCTGGTCACGGTAAACAGTCGGCCGATACTATTGTGCATCTATCTTCAGCTTACCCCCGACGCTCTTCAGGGCATCCCAGAACCCCGGGTACGTCTTGTTGACGCATTCCGCCCCGTCAATGGTGACGCCGCCAAGGACAGCGCCGAGCACGCCGAAAGCCATGGCGATACGGTGGTCATTATGGCTATCAATAACGACAGGCTCCCTTTCCCCTTTGGGGATAACCGCCGCCTTCTCCTTGCCGGACTCTTCTTCCTCCTCCTCTTCCCCACCCATCCCCGCCTTGGCCACCTTCTTCATGCCGACGATGGTCAGGCGGTCCCGGTCCTCCATGACGCTAATACCCAGGCGGGACAGCCCTTCCTTGACGGCGGCGACGCGGTTGGACTCCTTGATGCGCGCCCGCTCGATGCCGGTGAACTCGCTGATGCCGGCGGCCATGGCCGCCAGAACCGCCACGGTGGGCAGCAGGTCAATGCAGTCGGAAAGGTCGGCATGGATGGCTTTCAAGGGCGCCTGGCTGACGATGACGGAGTTCCCGGCCAGCTTGACCGAGGCCCCCATGAGCCGGAGGAAGTCCAGCAGGGCGCGGTCGCCCTGGAGGCTGGCCGTGCTCAGGTTGTCCACGGTGATACCTTCGGAAAAGGCCCCCAGCGCCAGGAAGTATGATGCCGAAGACCAGTCGCCATCCACCTTGAAGCGGGTGGCCTTGTAGCGCTGGCGGCGGACGATGAATTTATCCATCTCGGTGCGGACGCCGATGCCGAAGCGTCGCAGGCAGCTCAGGGTCATCAGGACGTAGGGCTTGGAGGTGAGGGAGGTGGTGAGCCGGATGCTCACCTCCTTCTCGGCGAAGGGGGCGATGAGGAGCAAGGCGGAGATGAACTGGGAGCTGATATTGCCCGGGAGCTCGGTGAGGCCTCCCTTGAGGGTCCCCCCGGTGACGGTTACCGGCGGCGTCGTCTTGCCGGCCATGTCGCACTTGACTCCCAGCTTCATCAGGGCCTCCACCAGCGACCTTACCGGGCGCTTGGAGAGGGACGGCCCGCCGACGAGCTGGTGCTCGCCGGGAATCAGCGAGCATATGGCCATCATGAACCGGAGGGTGGAGGCCGATTCCCCGCAGTAGAGGTCCGGGGTAACCGGCGCCTTGAGGGTGCCCCCGGTGACCCGCCAGACGTCACTGTCCTTTTGAATGCTGATGCCTACCTTGCCCAGGACTTCCGCGGCAATGTTAGTATCGTCGCTGACCAGCGGGTTGATAATCTCGGTATTGCCCCGCGACACGGCGGCGCACATCAGCGCCCGAATCGTCATGCTCTTGGAGGTGGGGACGACAACTCTCCCCTTTACCTCGCTCTTAGTGATGGTGACTTTCATATTCTTTCAGGCTTGCCACTATTCTATCAGCCACCGCGTCAACCTTCAAGCGGGAGGTATTAACGATAAAGTCCGCCGACCTCTCGTAATAGGGCCGGCGGAACTTCAACAGCTCCTTTATCTGCCGGATGCGGTCAGCCACCGCCAGCAGCGGCCGCCCGTCTCCGTCCGCGGCGGTACGCCTCAGGATGACCTCCGGCGATGCCGTCAGGCAGACAATAACGCTCTCCTCCCGCAGCCGGTCAATGTTTATTTTATTAAGAACGAGGCCGCCACCGCAAGCGATTACCGCATTTTTTTTACCGGCGACCTCGCGGGCGGCCTCGATTTCCAGCTGCCGGAAACCTGTTTCCCCGTCCCGCCGGAATATCTCCGGGATGGACCGTCCGGCTTTGCCTTCAATTATAGCATCAAGCTCAATATATTCCTTATTCAGCTTCCGGGCCAGCACTTTAGCCACCGCCGTTTTCCCCGTCCCCATGAAGCCAATCAGGGCGATGCTAGTCTTCATGCTTCTCCAGCGCCTTGACCGCCTCCTTCCGCATCAGGTCGAGGGGGGCGGTCTTCCCCGTCCACTTCTCGAAGGCCAGCGCGCCCTGCCAGGCGAGCATATCGATGCCGCTGATGGTGCGGGCGCCGGCTTCCCCGGCTTCCTGCAGCAGCTTCGTCTTAACCGGATTATAAACGACGTCGAAGACGACCAGGCCGGGCCGGAGCAGTTCGGCGGGGACAGGGCTTTTATCAGCGGCGGGAATCATCCCCAGGCTGGTGGCGTTGACCAGGATATCGGCGGTCTCCAGGGCCGTCACCAGGTTATCGAAGCAGAGCTCCATGACCGTGACGCGCCTGCCGAAGTCGTCGGTCAGCATCTCGGCAAGGTCTTCCGCCCACTCGATTTCCTCCAGGCGGTTGAGGATGGTGAGATGGGCGTTGTGCTCGGTCAGGATATAGCCGATGGCCCGGGCGGCCCCACCGGCGCCCACCAATACGATGTTTTTATCGTCCGGCTCGACCCCCTGCTGCAGCAGCGCCTGGAGAAAGCCGCTGGCGTCCGTGTTGTAGCCCCGCAGCTCACCGTCGCAGTTGACCACCGTGTTCACGGCGCCAATCCTCTCCGCCAGCGGGTCGAGCCCGTCCAGCAGGGGGATGACGGCCACCTTGTGGGGTATGGTGACGTTGAAACCGGCGACGTTCAGAGCCCTCATGCCGTCGACGGCGTTGGGCAGGTCCGCTGCGGCGACGCGGAAGGGAAGGTAAACGAAGTCCAGCCCCAGCTTCCTGAAGGCGGCGTTATGCATCGCCGGGGACATCGTATGCTCGACGGGGTCGCCGAGCAGCGCGCAGAGCCGGGTCTTTCCCGTTATCGCTTTAACCGTCATTTGCCCAGCATCCCGTAAATCTTTCTCAGGTCGGCGGCGGCTATCTGCCCGGCGGCCGACTCCCTGCCGGCGGCTACCGAGGCGTAGGTGAAGTAGCCCCCCACCAGCGGGCAGAGTAGCCGGGAAGCGTATCCCCCCGACCCCATGGCGAAGGCGACCACCCTCTGGCCGGGAAAGGCAGCGATAAGCTGCAAGACAGCCAGGTTATCCGCAAAGCTGCGGGCGGTGGTCACCACCTTGCAGATTTCGGCGCCGGTGGCCAACTGGTCCTTTACTATGTTATACATTTTCTCCAGGGTCGGCGTTACCCCAAGGTCGTGATAGGATACCAGACATTCCGCCCGGCCCTTAATCTCCTTAATAATACCAACAATACCCGGAGTGGCGAGCTCAATATCGACGATGGCCGCCCCCAGCCCCGGGGCGCGGCGCAGCTCGCCGATTCTGTCCGGTTCGCTCCCTTTCCAATGGCCGCCCTCCTCCGGCCGCCGGTTGCAGGCTATCCACGGCTTCTTGAGGTATTTTGTTACCTCCGGCCAGTCGCCGCCGATGATATCGATGCGCACCTCAAAGAGGTCGACGAGCGCCGCCACACTTTTCACCGCCGCGGGGTCGCGGCTGGTGACGGTGGCGCATATCTTCGGCCTATCCCCAGCCAACCAGGACCTCCTCCACCAGCGCCGGGTCGACCTCGTCCGAGACGACGGCGCTGCCGATAGCTTTCAGCAGGACGAACCTTACCCGGTCCTGCCGGACCTTCTTATCGTGCCGCATGGCCCGCACCACCTCTTCCTTATCGAGGTCCGGCATCTGCGCCGGCAGGCCCGCTTTGACGATGACCTCCTCCAGCCGGGCGACATCACCCGCATCGAGCAGGTTCATCCGGCTGGATATCTCGGCCGCCACCATCATGCCGATGGCCACGGCCCGGCCGTGTTTCAGCCGAAAACCGGAGACCGCTTCGATGGCGTGGCCGACGGTGTGGCCGAAGTTCAGGATTTCCCGCAGGCCCGTCTCTTTTTCGTCCCGGGCCACTATTTCCGCCTTGATGCGGGCCGCCTCCAGGACGATTTCCTCCAGCACCCCCGGGTGGGCCTGCAAAGCCTTGTTCATGTTGATATCGAGGAAGTTGAAGAGGTTGCGGTCGCGGATGGCGGCGCACTTGATAGCCTCGGCCAGCCCGTTGGTCAGCTCGTCCTCGGGGAGGGTCTTCAGCGTATCGATATCGGAGATGACCATCTGCGGCTGGTAGAAGACGCCGACGACGTTCTTCAACTTACCGTGGTCCACGGCCGTCTTGCCGCCGATGCTGCTGTCCACCTGGGCCAGCAGCGTGGTGGGTACCTGTACCAGGGGTACCCCACGGAGGTAGGTAGCCGCTACGAACCCGGCCAGGTCCCCGACCACCCCACCACCCAGGGCCAGGATAGGCGTAGTCCTCTCGGTGTAGGCCGCGGTAAGCTCCTCATAAAGTCGGCCCGCCGTCTCCAGGGACTTCTGCTTCTCCCCCGCCGGCACCTCCAGGACGGTGACGTCAAAACCGGCGTTGGCCAGGCCCTGACGGAGGACATCGGCGTAAAGAGGCCCGACCGTGGTATCCGTGATGACGACCGCCCGGCCGGAAAATCCCTCCCCCTTGAGCCAGAGCCCCGCCCGCGCCAGCAGCCCCGCCCCAACCCGGACCTCGTAGCTGCGGCCGGCCAGTTCAACCTTCACCTTTTTCATTGATGCCATTGTACCCCTAGTTATCCCGGCATGCAATAACGGAAAGGCCGGGTGCAAGCGTAAGCCGGGCCCTTTTTCAAGAATATTTTCATCCTACGTGAATTATTCTCAGAATACCCTTTAATATTGTTGACATGTGGTATTGTTTTGTGATAAATTTATTGTTTGGTGCTCGGAATTCGCAATAGCGGATAGATTGAGCGAAATCCCTCGGTCTAGCGCGCTAGAATTCCAGATGGATGGGCTCAGGCTCATCCATTGTAATTGTTAGGGGGACAGGAAAGAAATAATGCCAACGATTAATCAGCTGGTCCGCAAGGGGCGTAAGAAGGCCACCAAGAAGGACAAGACGCCGGCGCTGGGGTACACCTACAACGCCCTCAAGAACCGGGTGCTGCATGGGAAGAGCTCCCCCCAGAAACGGGGCGTCTGCGTGCAGGTCAAGACGACGACCCCCAAGAAGCCCAACTCCGCCCTGCGCAAGATAGCCAGGGTGCGCCTGACCAACCACATCGAGGTTACCGCCTACATCCCCGGCGAAGGCCATGAGCTGCAGGAGCATTCGGTGGTGCTGATTCGGGGCGGCCGCGTCAAGGACCTGCCCGGCGTCCGCTACCATATCGTCCGGGGAGCCCTGGATACCAGCGGCGTGGCCAACCGCAAGCAGGGCCGCAGCAAGTACGGGAGCAAGCGGGGTAAGGAAAAGGCCGAGACTAGCTAGTCCGGGGGAAGAGTATGCCGAGAAGAGCCAGAGCCACCAAGAGAGAAATAGCGCCTGACGCCAGGTACCGCAGCGCCACCGTGGCCAGGCTGGTTTCCAAGGTTATGCAGCGCGGCAAGAAGCAGACGGCCGAGAGTATCGTTTATGGCGCCCTGGACCTGCTGGGACAGCACGTCTCCAAGGACCCGGTGGCGGCGCTGGAACAGGCGGTCCGCAATGCCACGCCGCTCCTCCAGGTCAAGCCGAGGCGGGTCGGCGGCGCTACCTACCAGGTGCCCGTGGAGGTCCAGCCGGACCGCGGCCTCTTCCTGGCGCTGACCTGGCTGGTCAGCTCCACCCGCGTCCGCAAGGGCAAAGCGATGATGGAAAAACTGGCCGATGAGCTCACCGACGCTTTCCGGGGACAGGGAACGACGGTGAAAAAGCGGGAAGATACGCATAGAATGGCGGAGGCCAACCGTGCCTTCGCCCACTATAGATGGTGAGGGGTTTTCCGATTAATACCAATGTTAATGTAAAGAGTCCAGCCGCGGCGGGAGAGAAAAAGATGCCCAGGGATTTCCCTCTGGAGGACATCCGCAATATAGGCATTATCGCCCATATCGATGCCGGTAAGACCACCGTCACCGAGAGGATACTCTATTACACCGGGCGGACTTACAAAATCGGCGAGGTGCACGAAGGCACCGCCGTCATGGACTGGATGGAACAGGTGAGGGCGCGGGGCATTACCATCACGGCGGCGGCCACCACCTGCTACTGGCGCGAGCACCGCATCAATATCATCGATACGCCGGGGCACGTCGACTTCACCGCCGAGGTGGAGCGCAGCCTGCGGGTGCTCGACGGCGGGGTGGTGGTCTTCGACGCCGTGGCCGGGGTCGAAGCGCAGTCGGAAACGGTCTGGCGGCAGGCCGACCGCTACAAGGTGCCCCGCATCTGTTTCATCAACAAGATGGACCGCATCGGGGCCAATTTCAACCGGACGCTCTCCATGATTGAGAGCCGGCTCATGGCGACCCCGCTGCCGGTGCAGCACCCCCTGGCCGCCGAGGACAGGTTCCAGGACGTTATCGACCTGGTGGAGAACAAGGCCTGGCGCTTCAACACCGACCCTGACCGGGGGCCGGAAGAGATACCCATCCCGGAAGCGGCCAAAGCCATGAGCACGGAGCTGCGGCAGGCGCTGATTGCCAAGCTGGCCGAGAATGACGACACGATGATGATAGCCTATATCGAGGGCGAAGAGGTCGAGCCCGAAGAACTGAAGAGAGCTCTGAGACGGGTAACCCTGGCCAACCAGGGGGTGCCCGTTATCTGTGGTAGCGCTCTGAAGAACATGGGCGTGCAGCCCCTCCTCGACGCCATCGTCGATTATTTACCCTCCCCGCTGGATGTCCCGCCCGTCGAGGGCATGGACACCCGGAAGGGGGAGAAGGTTACCCGCGAGGCCGATGACGCCGCCCCGTTTTCGGCGCTGGCCTTCAAGGTGGTGACCGACCCCTTCGTGGGGCGGCTGGTCTATTTCCGGGTATATTCCGGCAAGGTCAAGGTGGGGGCGCAGGTCTTCAACCCCACCCGCGGCCGCAACGAGCGCATCGGCCGCCTGCTGCTGATGCACGCCAACCACCGCGAGGACGTTAACGCCGCCGAAACCGGCGGCATCGTCGCCACGCTGGGACTGAAAAACACCTTTACCGGCGATACCCTCTGCGATGCCTCCAAGTCGATCCTGCTGGAGTCCATCAAGTTCCCCGAGCCGGTGATATCCGTCGCCATCGAGCCCAAGACCCGCGCCGACCAGGACAAGATGGGCGACGCTCTCCAGAAGCTGACCGAGGAAGACCCCACCTTTAAGGTGGCCTACAACGAGGACACCGGCCAGACGCTCGTCTCCGGCATGGGCGAGCTCCACCTGGAGGTAATCGTCAGCCGGCTCATCAGCGAGTTTCGCGTCGGCGTCAAGGTCGGCCAGCCGCGCGTGGCTTATCGAGAGACCATCACCGCGCCGGTACAGGCCGAGGGCCGGTTCGTCCGCCAGACGGGCGGCCGCGGCCAGTACGGGCATGTCAACATCAAGCTGGAGCCCATGGATCGCGGCAAGGGCTTTGAGTTCGTCGATGCCACCAGGGGCGGCGTGATACCCCGGCAGTTCATCCCGCCGGTCCAGACCGGTATCCGGGAAGCCATGGAGACCGGCGTGCTGGCCGGCTACCCGGTGGTGGACGTCAAGGCCACCCTCTACGACGGCAGCTACCACGATGTCGAC
Organism: Chloroflexota bacterium; assembly: GCA_043818415.1. Classification (GTDB taxonomy): domain Bacteria; phylum Chloroflexota; class Dehalococcoidia; order Dehalococcoidales; family RBG-16-60-22; genus RBG-16-60-22. Next base: position 24,947 of record JBDRFW010000163.1, read on the forward strand.
TCCTCCGAGATGGCTTTCAAGATGGCCGGCTCGCTGGCGCTGCAGCAGGGCGTCAAGAAGGCCGGGCCCATCCTGCTGGAACCCATCATGAAGCTGGAAGTGGTGACGCCGGAGCAGTTCCTCGGCGATATCATCGGCGACCTCAATGCCAAGCGGGGACACGTGGGCAAGGTGGACACCCAGGGAGAAATGTACGTGATCCACTGTTTGATACCCCTGGCGGAGTCCTTCGGCTACGCCACCCGGCTGCGGTCGCTGACCCAGGGCCGGGCCACGCACTCGCTGGAGTTCCACAGCTACGAGCCGCTGCCAGCGGAGCCGACCCGGGAAATAATAGAAAAAGCGGTAGGCAAGAGATATGGCTAAACAGAAAATACGCATCAAGCTAAAGGGGTACGACCACAAGGTAGTCGACCAGTCGGCGCGCCAGATTATGGAAGCCGTGGAGAGCACCGGGGCCGTGGCCGTGGGGCCGGTCCCCCTGCCGACGCGTATCCAGAAATTCAGCGTTATCCGCTCCCCCTTTATCGATAAGGACTCGCAGGAGCAGTTTGAAATCCGCACCCACAAGCGCCTCATCGACATCATCGAGACCACCTCCAAGACCATCGACGCGCTGACCAAGCTCAACCTGCCCTCGGGCGTGGAGATAGATATCAAGCTATGATAGCCGGGTAAATTATTATGACTGAAGGAATTATCGGTAAAAAGCTGGGCATGACCCAGGTATTCGGCGAGGACGGCCGGGAAGAGGCGGTAACCGCCATCGAGGCCGGGCCGTGCACCGTCACGCAGATAAAGACCCTGGAAAAGGACGGCTATGCCGCCGCCCAGCTCGGCTTCGAGGCCGTGAAAAAACAGAAGACCGGCCGCAAGGGACGCGCCAAGGACAAGGAACACGTCAGGTTGAAGTACCGGCGTGAGTTCGATATTGGCGAGGCGGGGTCCCTGGCCGCCGCCCAGACGATTGACGTCAGCCTGTTCAAGGCCGGCGACCATGTGGATGTTACCGGCATCTCCAAGGGTAAGGGATTTGCCGGCACCGTCAAGCGCCACCACTTCGCCGGCGGGCCCAAGACGCACGGGCAGTCGGACCGCCACCGCGCCCCCGGGTCCATAGGGTCGACGACGACGCCGGGGCGGGTGTACAAGGGGATGCGCATGGCAGGGCACATGGGCCACCGGAGGACCATCGTCATCAACCTGGAGGTATACCAGGCGGACCCGGCCCGCAACCTGCTCCTGCTCAAAGGGGCCGTGCCGGGCACGAAGAACAGCCTGTTACTGGTTAAAAAGTCAACCAGGGGGAAGAAGTAAGTGCAACTCCCGGTGTATAACCTCGCCGGAGAGGTAGTCCGGCAGATTGAAGTGAGCGACCTCGTGTTCGGCGTGCCGTTCAACGAGAGCGTGGTGCACCAGGTGATGGTGGGCCTGCGGGCCAACGCGCGCCAGGGGACCAACTCGACGAAGACCCGCGGCACCGTCCACGGCAGCACCCGCAAGCTCTACCGGCAGAAGGGCACCGGCTTCGCCCGCGCCGGCAGCAAGAAATCGCCGCTGCGCCGCGGCGGAGGCATTACCTTCGGGCCGCACCCCCGGGACTACCGCCAGGACACGCCGCGCAAGATGCGCCGCCTGGCCCTGAGATGCGTCCTTTCCGCCAAGGCCGGGGACGGAGAGCTCAAGGTGCTGGACGCTATCGATTTTACCGAGCCCAAGACGAAGAAAATGGCCGAAGTCCTGGCCGCCCTCGGGGTGGCCTCCTCGGCCCTCATCGTTACCCCGGAGCCACAGGAAAACGTCATCCTGTCCGCCCGCAACCTGCCGAAAATCAAGACCCTGCCCGCCCACGTCCTCAACGTGCTGGACGTCCTCAACTACCAGACGCTGCTGATGACCGAGGCGGCGGTGCGCCTGGCGGAGAAACTCTGGGGCAACGGACTGAAGCAAGGGGGAGACCATGCATCTGTACGAGGTGCTGCGCCGGCCGCTGATAACTGAAAAGAGCACGCTGCTGCAAGCCCAGGGCAAGTACGCCTTTGAGATTGCCAACGCCGCCAATAAACCGATGGTCAAGCAGGCGGTGGAGAAGGCATTCAAGGTAAAGGTGACCGGGGTCAACGTGGTCACCATGCGGGGCAAGATGCGCCGGGTGGGGCGGCAGCAGGTGCTGACGCGCTCCTGGAAAAAAGCGATTGTTACCCTCCAGCCGGGGGACAAGATAGAGTTCTTTGAAGGTGTTTAGATTGAAGGGGGAAGCTGAGTGGCACTAAAGATATATCGACCGACCTCTCCGGGCCGGCGCGGCATGAGCGGCTATACCTTCGATGAGATAACCAAGGACAAGCCGGAGAAAGCGCTGGTCAGGCCCCTTAAGAAACAGGCGGGTCGTAATTTCCGCGGCAAAATCACGGTGCGCCACCGCGGCGGCGGCGCCAAGCGGCAGCTGCGTATCATCGACTTCAAGCGGAACAAGATTGGCGTTCCCGGCCGGGTGGCCGCCATCGAGTACGACCCCAACCGCTCGGCGCGGCTGGCGCTAATTTTCTACGCCGACGGGGACAAACGCTATATCCTGGCCCCGGTGGGCCTGAACGTGGACGATACGATTATGTCCGGCGACAGCGCGGAAATCAGGCCGGGGAATACCCTGCCGTTGAAAGCCATGCCTTCCGGCACGGCGATACATAATATAGAGATGATGCCGGGCAAGGGGGGCCAGATGGCGCGCAGCGCCGGGGCCTCCGCCCAGCTGATGGCCAAGGAAGGCGAATACGTTCTTTTACGATTGCCTTCCGGCGAGCTCCGCCGCGTCCGCTCCGACTGCACGGCGACCATCGGGCAGATAGGCAACGTGGAGCACCAGAATATCAGCCTGGGCAAGGCGGGGCGGAAGCGCCACATGGGGTGGCGGCCCACGGTGAGGGGCTCCGCCATGACCCCGCGCGACCATCCTCACGGGGGCGGCGAGGGACGCTCGCCGATTGGCCTGCCCGGCCCCAAGACGCCCTGGGGCAAACCGGCCCTGGGCTATAAGACGCGCAAACACAAGGTTTCCGACCGGATGATTGTGAAGCGGAGAGGGAAATAGGCGGATAGCGAGGTGCTATGTCAAGGTCAACGAAAAAGGGACCGGCAATTAACGAAAAGCTGATGAAGAAGGTGGATGCCGCGATACGCTCCGGCAAGAAAACGGTCATTAAAACCTGGGCGAGGTCTTCCACCATCATGCCGCAGATGGTCGGGCTGACCATCGGCGTCCACGACGGCCGGAGACATGTGCCCATCTACGTCAACGAGAACATGGTCGGCCACAAGCTGGGCGAGTTCGCCGCCACGCGGACCTTCCGCGGCCACGTCGGCCGGTCGGAGAAGGTCACCACGGTGAAGAGGAATCCATAAAGCGAAAGATTACCGTTAAGGGTGTAAGATAAAGTGGAAGTTAGAGCCGTAGCCAAGAACACCGGGATACCCGCCAGCAAGGTACGCCTGCTGGTGGACATGGTGCGCGGGAAGCGCGTCGACGAGGCGCTGACGCTGCTCCGGTTTACGCCGACGCCCAAGGCCAAGCTCGTCGCCAAGGTGGTGAAGTCGGCAGCGGCCAACGCGGAAAACAATTTCCAGATGGACCCCGCCGACCTTAAAATCGTCCGCATCTTCGCCGACGAGGCGCGCAGCATGCGCCGGTTCCGGCCGCGGTCGCGGGGGCGGGTAAGCCCGATCCGGAAGCGTTCCAGTCATATTACGGTTATCGTGGCTGAGCAGGAGGGTTAATTGGGTCATAAAGTTCACCCGACAGGTTTCAGGCTCGGTTTCATCAAGGACTGGCAGTCCAAGTGGTACAGCGACGCCCATTACGCCGAGTTCGTGCAGGAAGACAGCAGGCTGCGCGAGGAGATAAAAAGAAAGTACCCTGAAGCGGCCATCTCGCTGATAGAGATAGACCGCCAGGCCAAGGACGTTACCATCACGCTGCACACCGCCCGCCCCGGCATCGTCATCGGGCGGGGCGGCCAGCGTGTCGATGAAATGAGACAGCACCTGGAGGGCCTGGTCGGCAAGAGAATCCGGTTGAACATCCAGGAGATACGCCAGCCGGAGCTGGACGCCTACCTGGTGGCCCGTTCCGTGGCGGAGCAACTCGAGCGCCGGGTGGCCTACCGGAGGGCCATCAAGCAGTCCATCTTCCGCACCATCCAGGCCGGAGCGAAGGGTATCAAGATAAGCGCCGCCGGCCGGCTCGGCAACGCCGAGATTGCCCGCCGCCAGACATCACACCAGGGGCAGGTGCCCCTGCATACGCTGCGGGCGGACATCGATTACGGTTTCACCGAGGCGCACACCAACCTGGGGAGCATCGGCGTGAAGGTCTGGATATACAAGGGGCAGGTCCTGCCCGAAATCCGGGTACCGGAGGTCGAGGAGAAACCGGCCGAGGCCGCTGAAGCGGCACCGGCTGAGGCGGTCACCGAAGAAGTAACCGCAGCCCCCGGAACCGAACCGTTCGAGCCAGTCGTCGAGGAAACCCCCGCCGCCGAGGCGGAGGAGAAACCGGCAGCGACGGTTAAAGAAAAACAGGCGACCGCAACCAAAGAAAAACCTGCGGCCGCAGCTAAGGAGAAACCGACCGAGGCCGCGGTCAAGGAGAAACCGGCCGCCGCCAGGGAGAAACCGACCGAGGCCGCGGTCAAGGAGAAACCGGTCACCGCCAGGGAAAAACCGGCAGCGACGGTTAAAGAAAAACAGGCGACCGCAACCAAAGAAAAACCTGCGGCCGCAGCTAAGGAGAAACCGACCGTGACGGCCAAGCCGGCGGCCAAGAAGGAGCCGGAGAAGAAACCGGCCAAGGCCGCCGTCCCCAAGGCGGTCGAGGAGGAAAAACCCGCCCCGAAACAACGCAAGAAGGCAGCCGAGGAGACCGAAGCCAGGGCCGAGGTATCAGAGGTAACGGAAGCGGAAGAGAAGGAAAAGGGAAAGGATGCAGCAGCCTAAACGCGTTAAATATCGTAAAGCGCAGCGGGGACGCCGCCGCGGCCAGGCCCATTCCGGCAATACCATCGGCTTCGGCGACTACGGCCTGCAGGCACTGGAATCGGCCTGGCTGACCAGCGCCCAGATTGAGGCGGCCCGCCGCGCCATCACCCGCCACATCCACCGCGGCGGCAAGGTCTGGATTCGCGTTTTCCCGGACAAGCCGGTGAGCAAAAAGGCGGCGGAGACCCGCATGGGCAGCGGCAAGGGCGCCACGGACCACTGGGTAGCCGTGGTCAGGGGGGGACGCATTATATTCGAGATGGCGGGGGTGGGGGAAAAGGTGGCCAAGGAGGCCATCCGCCTGGCCTCGCACAAGCTGCCCATCAAGACCAGGTTCGTGTTGAGGGAGAGCCTGGCCGCCGCGGAGGCGGCCAAGTAAGGAGCCTTGACGTTGAGACTGAAAGAATTCAGGGACCTGAACGATAGTGATTTGAAGAAAGCGCTGGAGGAATCCCACCAGGAGCTCTTCAATCTGCGCTTCCGCGTGTCCACCAAGCAGCTGGTGAACCACCGCGAGCTGCGGCGGGTCAAGAAAAAGATTGCCCGGTTCAAGACCCTGCTCCACGAAAGGGAACTGGGCATAAGGTAGGACTTCAAGATGGAAGAAAAACGCAAGACCAGGTTTGGCAGAGTAGTCAGCGATAAGATGGACAAGACCGTGGTGGTGGAAGTGGACACGCCCCGAATCCACCCGCTTTACAAGAAGACTATCCGGAGGGTAGTCAAGTACTACGCCCACGACGAGAAGAACCAGTGCAAGACCGGGGACACCGTCAGGATTGTGGAGACCCGCCCCGTCTCCCGGCAGAAACACTGGAGGGTGGCGGAGATAGTCATCAAGGGAGAGGTGGCGGATATCGAACCCAAGGAGATAACGAACTAGGATTGTGGTGTAACCGTCATGATTCAGATGCAGACCAGGCTGAAGGTAGCCGATAACACCGGGGCCCGGGAAATAATGTGTATCAACGTGCTCGGCGGCACGCGGCGCAAGTACGCCCACATCGGGGATATCATCGTGGCCTCGGTCAAGAAGGCCATCCCCAACGCGGGCACCAAGAAGGGCGACGTCGTCCGGGCGGTCATTGTCCGCACGTCCCAGCCCTACCGGCGTCCCGACGGCTCGTACATTAAGTTCGATGAAAACGCGGCGGTGATTTTAACGGACAAGAATAACCCCAAGGGGACACGCATTTTCGGGCCGGTGGCCAGGGAGCTGCGGGACAAGAACTACACCAAGATTATCTCCCTGGCGCCCGAGGTATTATAGAGACAGAAACGATTATGAAGATAAGGAAAGACGATACGGTGCTGGTTATCGCCGGCAAGGACAAGGGGAAAAAGGGCAAGGTGCGCTTTGCCCACCCCCGCAAGCAGGAGGTAATCGTCGAGGGCGCTAACTTCATCAAGAAGCACTCCAAGGCCAGAGGAGCCGCGAGGCAGGCGGGGATAATCGACCTCGAAGCGCCGCTCCACGTCTCCAACGTCATGCTGCTCTGCGATAAGTGCAGCAAGCCCGGCCGCATCGGCTTCCAGAAGCTGGAGGACGGCCGGCGGGTAAGGTTCTGCCGCGCCTGCCGCGAGGTGATTGATTAAATGGCCAGACTGAAAGAGAAATACCGGAAGGAAGCGGTGCCCCGCCTGATGGAGATTTGCGGCTACAAGAACGTGATGCAGGTGCCGCGCCTGGAGAAGATAGTGCTCAACATCGGGCTGGGGGAGGCCATCACCAACGCCAAGGCGCTGGAAGCGGCGGAGGCCGACCTGGTGGCCATATCCGGGCAGCACCCGGTGACCACCCGCGCCAAGAAATCAATCGCCGCTTTCCGGCTGAGAGAGGGGATGCCCATCGGTCTCAAGGTGACCCTGCGCGGCCAGCGCATGTGGGACTTCTTCGATAAGCTGGTCAACGCGGTGCTCCCCCGCATGCACGAGTTCCAGGGGGTCTCCCCGGACGCCTTCGACGGGCGGGGCAACTACACGCTGGGACTCAAGGAGCAGATACTTTTCCCCGAGATAGACTACGACAAGATTGACAAAGTACGCGGCATGGAGATATGCATTGTCACCAACGCCACCACGGACGAGGACGGCCGGCACCTGCTGGAGCTGCTGGGAATGCCGTTCGCCAAGGATGGAGCATAGCATGGCCAAAAAATCGAAGATAGCCAAGTCCAAGCGCACCCCGAAGTATCCGGCGCGGCAGCATAACCGCTGCCGGCTGTGCGGGCGGCCCCGTGCCTTTATCCGCAAGTTCGGCGTGTGCCGGATATGTTTCCGCAAGCTGGCCCTCGAGGCGCAGCTACCGGGAGTGAAAAAATCCAGCTGGTAAGCTGAAGAAGGAAAAGGTTGAGATGAGTGTCACCGACCCGATTGCCGATATGCTGACGAGAATCCGCAACGCCATCATGGTGAGTCATGACAGCGTGCTGGTACCGGCCTCCAAGATAAAGCTCTCCATCGCCCGCATCCTCAAAGAGGAGGGCTTCATCACCGACTACGAGGTGGTGCGGGGTAAGCCGCACCGGTCCATCAAGATTCTCCTGAGGTACTTCGACGACAGCAAGCCGGCCATCTCGGGGCTGAAGCGCGTCAGCAAGCCGGGACTGAGGGTCTACGTGCAGAAGAAGGAAATCCCGCGCGTGTACGGCGGCCTCGGCATCGCCATCGTTTCCACGCCCCAGGGCGTCAGGACGGGACGACAGGCCTGGCGGCAGGGGGCCGGCGGCGAGCTGCTGTGCTACGTTTGGTAATAACCCGGAGTGAGATATGTCCAGAATAGGTAAAATGCCGATTAAAGTACCGTCCGGGGTGACGGTGAATATCAGGGGGCAGAACGTGAAGGTGAAGGGCCCCAAAGGAGAGCTCAGCCGTTCCCTCCCCGCCGAAATGCTCGTCAAGCTGGAAGGCGATATCCTGACAGTCAGCCGCCCCAGCGACAACCAGAAGCACCGCGCCTACCACGGGCTGACGCGGAGCCTGCTGGCCAACATGGTGGACGGCGTGTCCAAAGGCTTCGAGAAAACGCTGGAAATCGTGGGGGTGGGCTTCCGCGCCGAAAAATCCGGCGAGAAGCTGATGCTCCGCATGGGTTTCTCCCACATCGTGGAGGTGAAACCCCTGCCGGGTATCACCCTGAACGTGGAAGGCAACAACCGCATCAAGGTCAGCGGCATCAACCGGGAGGACGTCGGCCAGATGGCCGCTCAAATCAAGGCCATCCGCCCGCCCGATGCCTACAAGGGCAAGGGCATCCGGTACGCCGGAGAGATAGTCCACCTTAAACCGGGCAAGGCCGGTAAGGTGGTGGGGAAGTAATAAGATGAAGAAGTCTGATACCAGGGAAGCGCGCCTCCGCCGGCACCGCCGGGTCAGGGAGAAGCTGAGCGGCACCGGTGACCGGCCCCGCCTCTGCATCTTCCGCAGCCTGAACCACATCTATGCCCAGGTAATCGACGACGTCAAGGGGCAGACCCTGACCACCGCTTCCACCCTCGATGACGAGATAAGGAACGATTCCAAGGGCAAGACGAAGACGGGCCGCGCCGAGATGGTGGGGGAGCTGCTGTCCAGGCGCGCCAAGGAAAGAAAATAGAGCAGGTAGCCTTCGACCGCGGCGGCTTCCAGTACCATGGTCGGGTTAAAGCGCTGGCGGAAGCCGCCCGCAAGGGTGGCCTCAAGTTCTAAGAGAGGACGATGCACGTCAGATGAAGCAGCCATTAAGCAGGATAGACCCGGTAGAGCTGAACCTTAACGATAAGCTCATCGATGTCAACCGCGTCGCCAAGGTGATGAAGGGTGGCAAGCGCCTCCGCTTCAGCGCCCTGGTGGTCACCGGTGACGGCGAGGGGCACGTCGGGCTGGGCATCGGCAAGGCCAACGAGGTGCCCGCGGCGATAAGCAAGGGCGGCGCCCAGGCCCGCAAGAACCTTATCAAGGTCCCGCTGGTGGGGACAACCATCCCCCATGAAATCACCACGAACTTCGGGGCGGCCACCGTCCTGCTCAAACCGGCGGCGCCCGGTACGGGCGTCATCGCCGGCGGCAGCATCCGCGCCGTGCTGGAGGCCGCCGGAATCAAAGATATCTTAACAAAATCGCTCGGCACCGCCAACCACATCAACGTGGCCAAGGCCACCATGAAGGCCCTCAGCGAGCTGAGAAACCCGCGGGAAGAACTGGCCCGGCGCAGGGCGAACATCAGAACCGAGGAGGCCAAGCCAGTTGAGTAAGCTGCGCATTACCTTGGTTAAAAGCGGCATCGGCTACGAGAAGAGCCAGAAGCGGACCTTGGCGGCGCTGGGTTTTCACCGGCTGAACCAGAGCGTCGTCCACGAGGACAGCAACGCCATCAGGGGCATGATTAACAAGGTGAGACACCTGGTCAAAGTGGAGGAAGAGATTGGTCAAGCAGAATGACATATCTCCGGCGCCCGGCTCGCGGCGTGCCCGCAAGAGGGTAGGCCGGGGCAACGGCAGCGGCCACGGCACCTACTCCGGCCGCGGCTGCAAGGGCCAGAAGTCCCGCGCCGGCTACAAGATGCGGCCCGGCTTCGAGGGCGGGCAGCTGCCGTTAATCAAGCGCCTGCCGCGGAAGCGCGGTTTCACCAATATCTTCCGCACGGAGTACAGCACCGTCAGCGTCGGGGCGCTGGGGGCCTTCGAGTCCGGCAGCGAGGTGACGCCGGAGACGCTGGCGGCTGCCGGCATTATCAAGACATTACAGAAACCTGTTAAGATACTGGCCGACGGCGAAATCAAGCACCCGCTGACGGTCAGGGCGCACAAGTTTTCGGCATCGGCCAGGGCCAAGATAGAGAAGGCCGGGGGCAAGGCAGAGGAGGTTGAGCATGCGGCAAAGGCCGAGTAGACCCAGGCTGCTGCAGGCCATGCTCGATGCCTTCAGCCTGCCAGACCTGCGGCGCCGCATCCTGATTACCATCGGCATCCTGGTAATCTTCCGCTTCATCGCCCACGTGCCGTTGCCCGGGGTGAACCTTCAGGCTTTGCAGGACCTCTTCGAGGGCAACGCCCTGCTGGGCATGCTCGACCTGTTCAGCGGCGGCGCCATGAGGCAGTTCAGCGTGGCGGCGATGGGCGTTTACCCGTACATCACGGCTTCTATCATCATGATACTGCTGGTACCGGCCATCCCGCGGCTGCAGGCCCTCTCGCAGGAGGGGGAATCCGGCCGCAACAAGATTAACCTGATTACCCACTGGCTCACCGTGCCGCTGGCCGGGCTCTCCGGCTACGGACAGCTCGTGCTGCTCCAGCGCGCCGGGGCGGTCGCCAGCGCCAGCCCCCTGCCAACGCTCACCATCGTGATATCGTTAATCGCCGGCACCATCTTCCTGGTCTGGCTGGGTGAGCTCATCACCGAGTACGGCATCGGCAACGGCATCTCCATCATCATCTTCGGGGGCATCGTCGCCGGCCTGCCGCAGCTCATCGGCCAGGGCTTCCTGGCCAAGGAAAACTTCTCGGGGCTGTTCGTTTACCTGGTCATCGTCCTGATTACCGTGGTGCTGATTGTCATCTTCACCGAGGCGCACCGCCGCATCCCGGTACAGTACGCCCGAAGCGTCTTCCGGGGCGGCCGCATGTACCGGCAGTCCGGCACGACGCATATCCCCATGAGGGTCAACAGCTCCGGCATGATACCGCTCATCTTCGCCATGTCCGTGGTGCTCTTCCCGGGCATCGTCGCCAGCTACTTCGCCCACCCCGACCAGCCGGGCTTCGCCGATTCGATTGTCCGGTGGTTCAACCCGAGCACCGCCCTGCCGGTGGGCGCATTTTACTGGGTTTTTTACTTCCTTTTAGCGGTGGGGTTCACCTTCTTCTACACGATGGTGACCTACCAGCAGCAGGACCTGCCCGGCACGCTGCAGAAACAGGGCGGCTTCATCCCCGGGATACGGCCGGGGAAGAACACCTCCACCTATCTCAGCGGCGTCATCAACCGGATTACCTGGGCGGGAGCGCTGTTCCTGGCCTTCGTGGCGGTGATGCCTTTCCTGGCCAGGACGTTTACCAGCGTCCAGCAGATACAGCTTTCCAGCCTGGGCATGCTCATCGTGGTAGGCGTGGTGCTGGATACCATGAAACAGCTCGAGGCGCAGCTGGTCATGCGCCGCTATGAAGGATTTATCAAGTAATGTATATTATTATGCTGGGTGCCCCCGGGGCGGGCAAGGGAACTCAGGCCGTCATGATGGCGGAGAAGCTGAAGCTGGTGCAGGTTGCCTCCGGCGACCTCTTCCGGCAGGCCCTGGCGCAGCAGACTGAGCTGGGTAAAAAGGCCCAGGGGTACATGGAGAAGGGGCAGCTCGTCCCGGACGAGATAACGATACAGATGGTGCTGGAGAGGCTGGCCAGGCCTGACGTCAAGAACGGGGCCATCCTCGACGGGTTTCCCCGGAATATCCAGCAGGCAAAGGCCCTGGACAATGCCCTGGCGGAGCAGGGGAAGAAAATCGATAAGGTGGTCTATATCAAGGTATCGGAGGGAGAGTTGTTAAAGAGGTTGGGCGGACGCTGGATTTGCCGCAAATGCCAGGCTCCTTATCATATCGTCGATTCACCGCCGAAAACCAAGGGCGTCTGTGACGCCTGCGGCGGCGAGCTTTACCAGCGGGCTGACGATACTGTGGAAACAGCTAAGAAACGCCTCGAGGTCTATTTTAAAGAAACGGCGCCTCTTATCGACTACTACACCAAAACCGGAAAGCTGGTGGAAGTGGACGGCGAAGGGAAGATTGAGGAGATAAGCCGGAGAATCGTGACGGCATTGAAATCAAAAACTCCAGCAATAAGATGAGTATTATCATCAAATCTGCCGAGGAAATCGCCTTGATGCGGCAGGCGGGCAGAATCGTCGCAACAATATTGGAA